>DASXMK010000227.1:0-5590 GCA_036495705.1 Caulobacteraceae bacterium
CTACTATTCCAACCGCTATAACTGGGTGAGTGGCCTGATCACTTATGCCGCCAGCGCCAAGGACTCATTCACCATCGCCGGCGGCGGGGCTTTGTCGAAGTATGCCAAGAACACCTTCGCCACGCCGGTGTTTCTGAACAACAGCACCCTGTTCAATGTCATCTACACCCACACAGAAGGACCGTGGGCGATCACGCCCTACTTCCAATACACCCACGTCAACGGCGACATATTCCCGGGCCAGGATTCGGCGGACACCTGGAGCGGCGCCATCCTGGCCAAATACAGCTTCAACGCCCAGTGGAGCGTGGCTGGCCGCGCCGAGTACATCTCAAGTTCCAGCGGTTCGTGCTCGACGGCCCCGTGCGCGCCGACCAGCGTGCTCTATGGACCGGGCAGCAAGGCCTTCTCCCTGACCCTGACGCCGACCTTCCAAAAGGGCATATTCTTCGCCCGCGCCGAGGGCTCATATGTCGATGTGACCAGCGCCGCCCCCGGTTCCGCCTTCGGCGTCGATGGCAACGCCAAGTCGCAGTTCCGCGGCCTCATCGAGACCGGCTTCATTTTCTAAAGGCTAAGCCTCCATCACCCAGCGGGTGACCGCCTGATGGTAGTTCAGCGGGCCCGGCACAGTCATGTGAGTCTTCAGGTACCGGAAGCCGGCCTTCTGCAAGGTCCGGTTGGGGGCGATGTTGAAGGCGTTGGGTTCGCTGTAGAGGCGCTTGAGCTGTAGCGCCTGGAAATAAAGCGCGGCGCTGCGGCGCACGCACTCCACCCCGGCCCCCTGGCCGCGACGGCCAGGCTCGATGATGTGCAGGTGCATATTGGCCTGTTCGCCAAATTTGATCTTGTCTGTGGTCGAAAAGCCGATGCAGCGCTCGTTCTCGAGCCAGATGACCATGAACGCGCTGCGTTCGTTCGTCGGCAAAGCCAGCTGGCGCCGGTAGCGCTCACGCCACTCCGGGCGGGAAGGCAGCCGGGTCGGATCGACGCCCATCAGTTCCAGATGTTCGGGCGCGGCGGTGTGGAAGTAATCGATGATGTGGTCGACTTCCGGCAAGGTCATGGCCCGAATGTCGTAGGTCAAGCGAACCCCTCCTTACCCAGTCAGAGAGTCAGTCCCGCGGCCGCCTCGCTCGCCTGAGCCCCTGCCGTTCGGCCGTCCAGGGCCTTTCCGTAAAGCCGGTAGGTCTTGTAGATGCGCGCCTCGAAGCCTTCGAGGATGTGGCGCATCGGCGCGTTGTCCTCGAGGATCCAGGAATATTCCGCCTCGGTGATGCCGATCTTCACCGCCTCACGCCGGAAGGCGTCGAGAATCAGGAACGGGGCGAAGGCCCCGCGGATCTCACGGGCAAACTTGCGCCTGACCCCCATCAGGGGCACCCGGCCGCGTTTCACGCCCCTGACCTTCAGGCGCCACAACAGCTTGGCCCAGCCGAACGGGAGGAGCTTGCCGCCCAGATCGTGGATGGCGTCGTTGAGGTTGGGCAGCAGGGCCCCAAAGCCGGCCGGTTCGCCGTCGATTTCCACGAACCAGATCAGCCGCGGATGCAGCAGCAGCTTCAGGGATTCGCCGAGGTGCCGGGTCTCGGCCTCGGTGATCGGCGCGAAGCCCCAGTTCTGCGACCAGGCGTCGTTCCAGATGCCCACCAGGGTGCGGACCTCGCCGTCGAAGTCCTTCATGTTGATCGGCCGCAACACCAGGCCCGGCGGCGGCGGCCGCTTCAGGCGCGCCTCCACCCCGGGGGTGAACACCGGCACGCCGGAGATATAGGCGAAGACGTCCTTGACCTTGGCGTAGCCCTGCGCCTCGATCCGCGCCCCGGTGTAGGGCGGGTCGTGGCCCATCATCACCATCGGCGGGGTGTCGAAACCGTCCACCAGCAGGCCGACCTCCTCGTTGATCGAAAGGTTGAACGGCCCGATAACCTGCGCCCGGCCGCGCTCGCGCAGCCACGCCTCGGCGGTGGACAGAAGGGCGGCGAACACCTCGGCGTCGTCCTCGCCGGCGATCATGCCGAAGTAGCCGGCCGGGGCTTCGGGATCGGTGCGCGCCAGATGGTCGATTTGGGCGCTGATCCGGCCGGCGTCGCGTCCGTCCTTGCGGGCCAGCCAGAACTGGCAATCGGCGTGCTCGAAGAACGGATTGTGCTTGGGCGAGAGGGCTTCGCGGCGCTCGAACATCAGGGGCGCGATCCAGCGCGGATCGCCGGCGTTGAGCCGCATGGGGACCTTGATGAAGCGTTCCAGCTCCGCCTTGGACCCGACCGGAACGATCTCGACGGGCATGGTCACCCCTCGGCGAACAGCAGCAGGCTGGAGGCCCCGGCCGCGAACACCACCGGCGCGCCCCAGGCGGCGGCCCACGGCGGCAGAACGCCGGTCTGGCCCATGGCGGTCAGCAGGCCGTCGGTCACCAGGTAGAGCAGGCCGAAGCACAGGCCGAGGATGACCGGTATCGAGCGATTGCTGCGGGCGTGGCCCAGGGCCGTGGGCAGGGCCAGGAGCAACATGATGATCGGGGCCATGGCTTCGGCCAGGGTGCGGTAAAGCCGGGTCTGGAACTCGCTGGGGCTCTTGTCGACCGGACCCTTGCCGAACAGCGAGCGGTAGGCCGCCTCGGAAGTCATTTCATAGGAGCCGGCGAACATCCGCGCCGTATCCGTGGGGCGCAGGCTGGTGGGCCAGTCGATCGAGGTCACGGTCATGGTGTCGGCGTGGTCTTGGCGGAGGTCCGTGAGCACGCCGTTGGCCAGCCGCCACTCGCGGCCGTCCCAACGGGCGGTCTGGGCGGTGATCCGGCGCACCAGCGCCCGCTGGGCGTCGCGCTCGTAGAGCGAGACGCCGCGCAGCACGCGCCCGTCCGGCGAGGCCGAACGCACCATGACCACGTCGCCATCGATGCGGAACCACCGCGGCGCCGGCGTCTTGGTGACCGGCCCCGGGGCGCTGGCGGCCCACCAGGTGGCCAAGGCCTGCTCGGCCCGAGGGGTGACCTGATCGGCCACCACAAGGTCCAGCGCCGCCACCGCCAGGGCCACGGGCAGGGTGCGGCGGAAGATCTGCAGCAGCGATAGGCCGCTGATGCGCATCACCACCAGCTCGCTGTTGCGGGCCAGCTGGCTGAAGGTGAACAGCGCCCCGGCGAGGACGGCGAACGGGGCCACTTGTTCGAACAGATAGGGCAGGCGCAGGGCCATGTAGCGCAGGATCTCGATGGCCCCGCCGCGGGCCAGGATGTCGTTGGTCCGCTCCAAGAGGTCGATCAGCTGTAAGAGGCCGATCAGCGCCGCCGCCGCCGCCAGGGTGCGTACGGCCATGATCCGCGTCAGGTAGGCCGAGAGGCTCAAGGCGCCCTTGGATCTGATGGCTGTGGTCGAGGTCCTGGAGCGGCGCTCGAACATCTGCTCGATGCGCAGGAACAGGCCCGACAGTGGCGTCTCTCCCGGCCGCCGGCGGCTCGACATGAACAGCCAGACAGCAAACCCGGCCTGGACCAGGAAAATGCCGCCCATGGCCAGCAGGGGGTCGAGGGCGCCAGAATCGGCGAAGCCCTTGCACAGAGTAATGCCGTGGTGAAAGGCCACCAGGACCACGGCCCCGACGATCATGCTGGGCGCGCGACGGCCGCGCTTGACCGCCATGGCCAGGGGCAGGGCCAACAGCGGCAGGAAGGGCACGCCGAACGATCGCGCCAGCCGCGAATAGAGCTCCGCCTCCAGGATCCGTTTGGGGATCAGCGCGTCGGGCCGGCCCATCTCGCGGATCAGCTCGGGGATCGTCAGCTCCTGCTCGTCGCCGCCGCGCGGGGCCAGGGTCGAACGGTTGCTGAGCAGCTGGCGGTCGTTGAACTCGCCAAAGCGCAGCAGGCGTTCACCCTTGGCGGTGTCCGATAGGATCAGGCCGCCGGTGAGGTGCAGGTTGGTGGTTTTGCGGTCCGGCTGCATCGACAGCGCGCCCTCGTCGGCGGTGACGATGGTTTCGCCCTGGGGCGAGGCGCGGCGGATGAACACGCCTTTGAGCTGGCGCCCGGTGGCGTCGACCTCGTCGGCGGTGATGGTGAAGTCCGGGCCAGCGTTGATGAACTCCTGGGGATCGAGCTGGGCCGTCCAGCCGGCCTGGGTGGCGGCGTCGAGGACCACGCGATAGCCGAACCGGCTGTAGGGTTGCAGGAAGCCGGCCAGCAGCAGGCTGCCCGCGCCCAGGACCACGCCGACGAACACCAGGGGCGCGGCGATGCGCTCGAAGGACACCCCGCCGGCCAGGATGGCGTCGAGCTCGCTGTCATCACCCAGGCGGGCGATGACGATGAACATGGCCACGCAGAACGAGGCCGGGAGCGCCAGGCCGAGCTGATAGGGAACCAGATTGGTCACGAGGCCGAACAGATAGCCCAGCCGCGCGCCGTTGGATTCGAGCTGGTTGATCAGGCGCAGGGTCTGGTCGAGCAGGAAGGCGACCAGGGTGACTCCCAGCACGCCGAGCGCCGGCATGGCCAGCATGCGCAGCAGATATCCGTCGAGGATCGAGGGACGCCAGGTGGTCTTGTGGGAAACCGGGGGCGCGAGCGCCAGGGATGTCACGTGGCTAGGCGACCCCGCCGGCGCGACGTCGTTCGGAATTCAGGAAGCCCAGGCGTCGGCCGACGTCGGCGAACATTGCCAGGGCCATGTCGATCTGCTGCGGGGTGTGGGCGGCGCTGACGCTGGTGCGCAACAGGCAGACGTCCGTCGGCGTCGCCGGCGGAATGGCCAGGTTGAGGTACAGGCCGGACTCGAGCAGCATCTTCCAGAAGGCGACCGCCACGTCCTGATTGGGCATGGCCACGGCGATGATCGGGTTGGCCTCCGGGCCGGTCTGGAAGCCCATGGCCTGCAGGCCATCGTAGAGCTGGTGGGCGTTGCGCATCAGGCTGGCCCGCAGTTCCGGCTCCCGCTGCAGCCGGCTGAGGGCCTCCAGGGTCGAAGCCACCACCCCGGGCGGCAAAGAGGCGGTGAACATGTACGGCCGGCAGACGATCCGCATGACATCGAAATCGGGACTGTCGGACACGCAGAAGCCGCCGACGCTGCCCAGGCTCTTGGAGAACGTCCCGACGATGAAATCGACGTCGGCCTCGACGCCGGCGGCTTCGGCCAGTCCGCGGCCCTTTTCGCCCAGCACGCCCAGGGAATGGGCCTCGTCGACCAGCAGATAGGCCCCGGTCTCGCGTTTGACCGCCGCGATCTCCTTCAACGGCGCGGTGTCGCCGAGCATCGAATAGATGCCCTCGACCACGATCAGCCGGTCCCCCGGGGCGCCGGCCAGACGCCGCAGGCGCTTGTAGAGATCGTCGGGGCTGTTGTGGCGGAAGCGGATCACCTCCGCATGGCCCAGCCGCGAGCCGTCGTAGATGCTGGCGTGGCTGTCGGCGTCCAGAAGCAGATGGTCGCCGCGGCCGACCAGGGTCGACAGCACGCCGAGATTGGCCTGGTAGCCGGTGCTGAACACCATGGCGTGCTCGCGGCTATAGAATTCAGCCAGCGCCCGCTCGAGTTTTATGTGGCCGCCGTAGGTGCCGTTGGCCACGCGCGAGCCGGTGGTGCCGGTG
>DASXMK010000228.1:0-3974 GCA_036495705.1 Caulobacteraceae bacterium
ATGGTCGGAGAAGTTCGCCATCTCGACCCCGAACGGCAGAAGGTACAGTCGATCGGCCCCCAGACTCTCGACGACCCGGGCCAGTTGATGGGGATTGCTGAGCCGGAACGGCGGTGAATCGGGCTGGAAGTGCATGCGTGCGTGCGGCTCGAAACTGATCACGCCCAGGGGCGCGGAAAGGGCGCGGGCGGCCGCCGCCGCGTCGGCGATCACCTTGCGATGGCCAAGGTGGACGCCATCAAAGTTGCCGAACGCCACGGACGCGCCTCTGTCGGCCTGCGCGAGGTTCTTCCAGCCGTGGACAACCTTGAAGGCCATGTCAGCGCGCCCGTTCCCGTAGAGCCTGATGCTTTAGCCGGTTCGTGGGCGAAGGCGAGAGGCTCACCAGATCAGCGAGTCGATGACGAAAGTCGGTTCGGCGCCGGCGAGCAGACGCTCGAGCGCCGCCGGGTCGGTTCTCCCGGACGTTCCCCTCACTTCCGCCGCGTGGACGCCATCGACCACGAACAGGGCATCCAACCCCTGGGCAAGAGCGCCCGCCAGATCGGTCGACACCCCGTCTCCAATGGTCAGCACCCGCCGCCGATCGACGGACCGGCCGAACACCGCCTCGGCGTGCGCGATGGCCAGGTCATAGATCGGCGCATAGGGCTTCCCAGCCTCGATCACTTGCCCGCCGAGCGCACGGTAGAGCTGCGCGAGCGCTCCCGCGCAATAGATCAGCCGATCGCCCCGCTGGACGAGGACATCAGGATTGGCGCAGATCATGGTCAGGCCTTTGGCTGCCGCTGCTTCGAACGCCACCCTGTAGTCCTCTGGCGTTTCGGTTTCCTCGTCTTGCGGACCGCTGCAGGCGATGAACGTGGCCTCGTCGGGGCCGGTGAATTCGAGGCCGAGTCCTACAAACAGCGGGTCGTCCTTGGCCGGACCGATGCGCCAGGCCGGACCCGGAGCGCGCGCCGCGAGCAACTCGCGGCTGACATCGCCCGAGGTAACGATGGCCGTCCAGGCGGTGCGCGGAACCCCCAGTGAGTCTAGCTGGGTGGCGACCGCGCCTTCGGGCCGGGGGGCGTTCGAAATCAGGACCACTGGCCCGACGTCCATGCGCCACTGCGCCAGGGCCTCGCAGGCGGCCGGGAACGCCTCGCGGCCATTGTGGACGACGCCCCAGACATCACACAGCAGGATGTCGTAGCGTCCGGCGAGACGCGCCAGACCGGAAATTGTCTCGGTCACGAGTCCCGGTGGACCCGCTCTAGCGGGTGGGCGATGGGTGTTCCCCGCGATAGTCGTAGAAGCCGCGCGAGGCCTTGCGGCCCAGCCAGCCGGCCTCGACATATTTCACCAGCAGGGGGCAAGGCCGATACTTGGAGTCGGCCAGCCCCTCGTAGAGCACGTTCATGATCGACAGGACGGTGTCGAGGCCGATGAAATCGCCAAGCTCCAAGGGCCCCATGGGGTGGTTAGCGCCGAGTTTCATGGCCGTGTCGATGGCCTCGACCGTGCCGACGCCTTCATAGAGGGTGTAGATGGCCTCGTTGATCATCGGCACCAGCACGCGATTGACGATGAAGGCCGGAAAGTCTTCGGCGTTGGCGGTAGTCTTGCCGAGCGACCTGGCGAAATTGACCGCTGTTTCATAGGTGCCCGCATCGGTGGCGATGCCGCGGATGATTTCGACCAGCTTCATCACTGGCACCGGATTCATGAAGTGCAGGCCGATGAACCGCTCGGGACGATCGGTCGCCGACGCCAGGCGGGTAATCGAAATCGACGAGGTGTTGGACGCCAGGAGCGTGGCCGGACCCAGGTGGGGCGTCAGGGCCGCGAAGATCTTCTTCTTGATCCCCTCGTCCTCGGTGGCCGCCTCGATGGCCAGATCGGCGCGGCCAACCGCCTTCAGATCCGCCGTAGGGCGAATGCGCCCAAGCGCAGCGCGCACATCCGCCTCGTCCACGAGCCCGCGGGAAACCTGCCGGGCCATGTTGTGGTCGATAAGAGCAAGACTCTCGTCGATCCGCTCCGGAGAGAGGTCGTTCAGCAGAACATCATAGCCGGCCAGGGCGCACACGTGGGCGATACCGCTGCCCATCTGGCCGGCGCCGATAACCCCGACCGTCTTGATTTCCGCCATCTAAATCGCCTCGGCCGCTCGTTCGCGAACGTCGATCCTTACCAACCATGCTTGATGACGGTTCTCTAACACATAGGCTGCAGACTGCGCCAAGCTTTTGCTGCAATGCAGCGAAAGCCAGCTATTTGCCGGCGGCGGTCAGCGCCTCCATCAATTCGGGCACAGCTGTCTTGTAGTCAGCGACCAAGCCGTAATCGGCGACCTGGAAAATTGGCGCGTCGGCATCCTTGTTGATGGCCACGATGACTTTGGAATCCTTCATGCCTGCGAGATGCTGAATGGCCCCCGAGATTCCGATCGCCACGTAGAGTTGCGGGGCCACTACCTTGCCGGTTTGACCTACCTGGTAGTCATTGGGCGCATAGCCGGCGTCGACCGCCGCGCGTGAGGCCCCCACGGCAGCCCCAAGCTTGTCGGCCAAAGGTTCGATCACGCGATGGAACTCCTCGGCCGAGCCCATGGCGCGGCCGCCAGAGACGACGATTTTGGCGCCGGCCAGTTCCGGCCGGTCTGACTTTACGATCTCGTCGGAAACGAAGCGCGTGTGCTCCGCGCCCGGTCCGGGATCGATGGCTTCTATCGGGGCCGAACCGCCTTCTTCCGCCGGCTTGAAGGCGGTGGCGCGGCCGGTGATTATCTTTTTGGAGTCCCTCGACTGCACCGTCTCCAAAGCGTTTCCGGCATAGATCGGGCGAACAAATGTGGTGGGGTCCACGACCTCGAGAATCTCCGAGATCGGCGCGACGTCGAGAAGCGCGGCGAGGCGGGGGGCGAAGTTCTTGCCCACCGAGGTGGCCGGCGTCAGGACGGCGTCGTAGGCCTCCATCAAAGGCATGACGCAGGCCGACAACGCCTCGGCGATGTGACGACCGAGCGCATCACTCTCCGCGGTGAGCACCTTGCGCACCCCGGCGATCTTCGCCGCCTGGGCGGCGACCGCCGCCACGCCCTGCCCCGCGACCAGCACATCGACATCGGGCGAGATGGCCCGGGCCGCGGTCACGGTTTTGGCGGTGGTATCCTTGAGTTCGACATTGTCGTGGTCGGCGACGACGAGCACGGCCATCAGATCACCCCCGCTTCGGTCTTGAGCTTGGCGACCAGCTCGGCGGCGTTCTCGACCTTGACCCCGGCGATACGCTTGGGCGGTTCGGTGACTTTGAGCACCTTCAGATGGGCCTCGCCCATGCCGCCGAAGTCATCGACCGATTTCACGTCGATCGTCTTGCGTTTCGCCTTCATGATGTTGGGCAATGAGGCGTAGCGCGGTTCGTTGAGGCGAAGATCGGCCGTCACCACCGCAGGCAGATCAAGTTCCAGGGTCTGCAGACCGCCGTCCACTTCACGGGTCACGCGAACGGTGTCACCGGCGACCTCGATTTTGGAGGCGAAGGTGGCCTGAGGCCAATCCAGAAGCGCCGAGAGCATCTGACCGACCGCGTTGTTGTCGCCGTCGATCGCTTGCTTGCCCATCAGGATTAGGCTCGGCTGCTCGGCCTTGGCCACAGCCGCGAGCAGCTTGGCCACTTCCAGCGGTTCGGGGTCGGCATCTGTCTGTATCAGGATGCCACGCTCCGCGCCCATGGCCAGAGCGGTGCGGATGGTCTCCTGAGCCTGGGCCGGGCCGATGGACACCGCGACCACCTCCGAGGCTACGCCCTTCTCCTGCAAGCGCACCGCCTCCTCGACGGCGATTTCACAGAACGGGTTCATGGACATCTTGACGTTGGCGAGGTCGACACCGCTCTGGTCGGACTTCACCCGCGCCTTCACGTTGTAGTCAATGACCCGCTTTACCGGGACCAGAACCTTCATCCGCCGCTCCGAATTGGATCACCTC
>DASXMK010000229.1:0-2729 GCA_036495705.1 Caulobacteraceae bacterium
CATCCGTCAGCTTCGCTGACACCTTCTCCCGCAAGGGGAGAAGGATCACGGGGGCGCCGTCGATGGAAGGGGCGCCGGAGGGCCTTCGCTCGCGGAGTTGGGGCCCGTGACCCTTAGCCGGATCGGCATCGACGGCTTCAATCTCGGCCTGGCGAAAGGCTCGGGCATCGCCACCTATGCGCGCAATCTCAACGATTCCCTGCGCGCGCTCGGCTACGGCACCCAGATACTCTATGGCCCGGACGCGGCGCCGAGTGGAAACAATCGGCTCGACGAGATCGCCTTGTATGACGCCCCGCGCGGACGCGCCCCGTTGTGGCGACGCAGCCTGGCCCGCGTGGGCCGCCTTTCCCGGGCCGGAAGGTCGGCCTTCGGAAGAACGGCGCGCCCGATCACGCCGACAGGCGAACTGGTCCTCGGGCCGAGGTGGGTCGCGGCGGACAGGTTGTGGGCGGCCCGCGACCTCTATAACGCCGCAGGGCTGGCGTTCGCCTGGCATCGCGGCGTCACGCCGGTGACGTTCGCCGGTCCCGAGCCGCCGCAGGTCATGCACTGGACCTGCCCCCTGCCGCTCGCGGCCAGAGGCGTTCCAAACCTCTACACCATCCACGATCTCATCCCCCTGTCGCTGCCCTACGCCACCTTGGACAACAAGCGCGCCTTCCACGCCCTGTGCGCGCGCATCTGTGGCGCCGCTGATCAGGTGGTCACGGTCTCCGAGACCTCCAGGCGAGACATTATCCGCGCGTTCGGCGTCGATGAGGACCGGATCACCAACACCTATCAGGCGGTCGATCTGCCCTCGTCCGTGCGCGACCGTCCGGAGGCGGACGTGCGGGCCGAATTGGAGGATCTCTATAATGTCGGTTGGCGCGAATACTTCCTGTTCTTCGCCGCCATCGAGCCCAAAAAGAACCTGTCGCGCCTGATCGAAGCCTATCTCACCGCCGGCGTCGCCAGTCCGCTGATCGTCGTCGGCGCCGGCGGCTGGCTGGACGGCGCGGAGACTGCGCTCCTGCAGCCGGGCCTGACCGGGGAATGGCGGATCGTCGACGGGGCGACGCGACGCGTCGACAAGATCCGGCGCTACGATCACCTGCCGTTCGAGATGCTGGCCAGCCTGATCCGCGGCGCCCGCGCGGTCCTGTTCCCGTCCCTCTACGAGGGTTTTGGCCTGCCGGCGCTGGAGGCCATGCAACTGGGCGCCCCGGTCCTGGCCTCGACCGGCGGGGCTTTGCCGGAGGTGGCCGGCGAGGCCGCCCTGCTGGTCGATCCCTTCGATGTCGGGGCCATTCGCCAAGCCATCCGCACGCTGGACGCCGACGAGGCCCTGCGCGACGAACTGACGCAACGGGGCCAGGCCAGGGCGGAAAAATTCAGTCCAGCCCTCTATCGCGATCGGCTGTCGAACCTGTATAGAAGGATTCTGTAAAGCTTTTTCGCCCAATGGGGGACTATCAAAAAAAACCGCGGCGACGCTTTTCAATCACGAAAAAAGCGGTTGCGGCCTGTATGGTGTCCACTCTATAAGCGATTCACATCGGGGGTTCTGCGTGCGCGCGGGCCTTGGTCATTGCCGGAGAGAAACCTAAATGTCGCTCACCACCGCCCAACTTGACGCCGAATTCACCGCCGCCAACGAAGGCTTCGCGCCGGATGCGGCGACCCAGCTTCTGCTGGCCGCCTACGCCCAGGAGACGCAGGAATCCTCGATCACCGATTCCCAAGCCCTGCTGATGGCGCTGCACATCCCGCCGCCGTCAGACGGCTCGGTGGGTTCGAACACCCCGGAGAGCACCACCGATGTGGCCCTGGGCATCTACCAGTTCTTCACCGGCATGGCCCCCTCGCTGGCCGGCCTGGACTTTCTGGTCAACGGCGGCGGCAACCCGAACGATCTCGACAGCGCCTATTACGCCGGCTTCAACCAGGCCAACCGCTACTATAACTTCGCCATCAATCTGATCACCGGCAATGCGGCCGCGGCGACGGCCTTCCAGGCGAACTATGGCGCGGTGAGCTTCGACCAGGCGATCGCGGCGGCTTATGAGCTGATCGTCGGCACGCCGAATGTCGGCTCGGCGGCGGCGCAGGCGGCCATCGCCGCCATCGAAGCGCAGGAATCCTACTTCGCGCAGATCGCCGCTGAGCGGGCGCCTGGCGTCAACCAGGATCTGGCCACCAAGGCCATCGCCATCTCCTACATCATCGAAGAGGCTGTGAAGGCGGACGTGGGTTACTACGCCTACTCCATCGACCAGTTCGACATCGCGCTCGCCGCCGGCACCGACACCGTGCCTGGCGAGACCGCCAACGGGGTCGACATCCTGACCCAGTTCTCGATCCAGCCGACCGGCCAGACCTTCACCCTGACCCCCGGCGTGGACACCATCACCCCGCCGACCACCAACAACAACACCGTCAACGGCACCGAGCTGACGCTCAACTCGTTCGACAACATCAACCTCGGGACGACGACCGGCAACGTCCTCAACTGGGTCGACAACACCAATTTCGGCGGCTTCGAGTTCGCCACCCACTTCGGCCTGGTGGTCAACGGCGTCCAGACGGCCAACTTCTCTTCGAAGGAAGCCATCTATGTCGACACCACCACCTGGGGCGGGCTGGAAACGCTGAACATCATCAGCTTCCGCTCCGGCACCGGCGACGACATCCTGGCCGCCACCACCACCAACGTGAACGTCAACGACACCATCGTCGAAGACTCC
>DASXMK010000230.1:0-2350 GCA_036495705.1 Caulobacteraceae bacterium
TCACGGTCTGGCCCTTGCGATAGGAATCGCCGGCCATGGGATCGCCGGCCAGCTGCTTGATGCCGAGGCTGATGCGCTCCTTATCGACGTCGACGTCGAGCACCCGGGCCTTGACCGACTCGCCTTTCTTGTAGCGGGCCATGGCCTCTTCGCCCGGCGTGTTCCAGTCGATGTCGGAGAGGTGGACCATGCCGTCGATGTCGCCGTCCAGGCCGATGAACAGGCCGAACTCGGTGGCGTTCTTGACCTCGCCCTCGACCGTCGAGCCAACCTGGTGGTGTTCCAGGAACTGCTCCCAGGGATTGGCCATGGCCTGCTTCAGGCCCAGGCTCACCCGGCGCTTGGAGGCGTCCACATCCAGGACCACGACGTCGACCTCCTGCGAGGTGGAGACGATCTTGCCCGGATGGACGTTCTTCTTGGTCCAGCTCATCTCCGAGACGTGGACTAGGCCCTCGACCCACGGCTCCAGCTCCACGAAAGCGCCGTAGTCGGTGATGTTGGTGATGCGGCCGGTGAACTTGGCCCCGGCCGGATACTTGGCCTCCACGCCGTCCCACGGATCGGACTGCAGTTGTTTCATACCCAGGCTGATGCGCTGGGTGTCGGGGTTGATCTTGATGATCTGGACCTTGACCGTATCGCCTACGGCCAGGACCTGGCTCGGGTGCGAGACGCGTTTCCAGCTCATGTCCGTGACGTGCAGCAGGCCGTCGATGCCGCCGAGGTCGACGAATGCCCCGTAATCGGTGATGTTCTTGACCACGCCTTCGCGCACTTCGCCTTCCAGCAGCTGGCTGACCAGTTCGGTGCGCTGCTCGGCCCGGGCCTCTTCGAGGATCGCCCGCCGGGAGACGACGATATTGCCCCGCGGCCGGTCCATCTTGAGGATGGCGAAGGGTTGCTCGCGGCCCATCAGCGGGCCGACGTCGCGCACCGGGCGGATGTCGACTTGCGAGCCGGGCAGGAAGGCCGAAGCGCCGCCGAGATCGACCGTGAAGCCGCCCTTGACCCGGCCGACGATGGCCCCGGTGACCGGTTCGTTCTTGGCGAATACGCCCTCGAGCCGGGTCCAGGCCTCTTCGCGCCGGGCCTTGTCGCGGCTGATCACCGCTTCGCCGAGGGCGTTCTCGATGCGCTCGAGGAACACCTCGACGGTGTCGCCGACCTTCAGGGTCGGCTTGCCGTCCTCATCGACGCCGAATTCCTTGACCGCGATCCGGCCCTCGGTCTTGAGGCCGACGTCGATGATCGCGAAATCCTTTTCGATGGCCGCGACGCGGCCCTTGACTACCGAGCCCTCGGCGAAATCGCCGTGCGCCATGCTCTCGTCCAGCAGGGCCGCGAAGTCGTCGCGCGAGGGATTGAGGGAAAGATCGTCCGCCATGTGTGTCCTTGTTTGTGTAAAGCCGAAACGGCCCGGCGCGCTTGCAGCGTCGCCCGGCGCCTGGGAGATGGGTTGAGAGAGCCCGCGGCCGTCAGAGGCGCGGCGCGATGGGATTGTCCGTCAGGCCCCTTTGGGGGTCGACCCTGAACGGGCGCGCGCCGCCTCGACGATGCGGCGGGCCGCATCGAAGGCGGCGTCTATACTAAGATCGGTGGTGTCGAGCAAGACGGCGTCCGGCGCGGGGCGCAGCGGCGCAGCGTCACGGCCCTCGTCCCGGGCGTCGCGGCGGCGGATGTCGGCCAGCACCTCCTCATAGCTCAGGCTCTCTCCCCGGGCTCGGGCCTCGCGCCAGCGTCGCCGCGCGCGGGTTTCGATCGAGGCGGTGACGAACAGCTTGGCGTCGGCGTCCTTGAGGATCACCGTGCCGATGTCGCGCCCGTCCAGCACCGCGCCTGGCTCGCGGGCGGCGAAGGCGCGCTGGATCTCGACAATGGCCGCGCGCGCCGCGCCGTGCACGGCCACCCGGCTGGCCGCCTCGCCCATGGCGGCGCTGCGCAGGTCCGGGTCCGCGAGGGCGGAAAGGTCCAGGGTGCGGGCCGCCGCAGCGCACGCCTGAGCGTCGTCGAGGTCGCCGCCGCCGGCGATCACCGCCGCCGCCAGGGCCCGGTAAAGCAGGCCGGTGTCGAGCACCGGCAGGCCGAGGGCTTCCCCGAGACGGGCCGCCAGGGTGCCCTTGCCCGAGGCCGCGGGCCCGTCGATGGCCACGGCGAAAGCCACCTCAATGCTCATCCAGGCGGGCGCCGAGCGAGCTCATCAGCGCGCCGAAGCCGGGAAAGCTGGTGGCGATCATGCCGGCTTCGTCGACCTTGACCGGACCGCGCGCGGCCAGGCCGAGGACCAGGAAGCTCATGGCGATGCGGTGATCGCCGGCGCTGGCCACGCGCGCGCCGCCCGCGACCGGCC
>DASXMK010000231.1:0-2880 GCA_036495705.1 Caulobacteraceae bacterium
AGCATGTTCTCGACGCCGTTGATCTGCTCCTCGATCGGATTGGAGACGGTGTCAGCCAGGGTCTCAGCCGAGGCCCCCGGATAGGTGGCCGAGACATTGACCGTCGGCGGCGCGATTTCCGGATATTGTGCGACGGGCAAAGTCGGATAGGCGATCGCCCCGACGAGCACGATGATGATGGCGATCACCGCCGCGAACACCGGCCGGTCGACGAAGAAGTGAGACAGCCTCATTGGGCGGGGAAATAGACGTTCGCCGGGGCCGCGCCGGTCGACACCGGCTCGCTGTTGCCCCCGGGGGGCGCCGCGATGGGCGGGGCGGGCGTCGGGATGGTTCCGCGCCGCACCGCCACCTTGGTCCCGGCCTTGGCCCTCTGGACGCCATCGATGATGACCAGATCGTCAGGGCCGAGGCCGGAGCGGATCACCCGTGCGGTGGCGTAGAGCGGCCCAAGCGAGACGCCACGCTCGGTCACCTTGCCGCCGGGGCCAACCACGAACACCACCTCACGCGTCTGGTCCGTGGAAATGGCCTGGTCCGGAATCAGCAAGGCCGGGTAAGCGCCCGAGCCCAACAGGCGCAGGTGGCCGAACATACCGGGGGTGAGGAAGTGGGTCGGATTGGCGATCACCGCCCGGCCGCGGATCGTGCCCGAGGCCGGGTCGAGGGCATTGTCCACGAAGTCCATGTGGCCTTTCCAGCGATAGGCCGGCTCGTCCTGCAGCCGGATCTCCACCGGATTGGCCTTGAACCGCGAAGAGGTTCGCGTCCCGGCCAGGTTGGCCCGTTCGTATTTCAGATACAGCGCCTCCGAACCGGTGAAGCCGAACCAGATGGGGTCGAGGCTGACGATATTGGTCAGCACCGTGGTGTCCGCCGTGACCAGATTGCCCGGGGCCACGCGCCGATCGGAGATGCGGCCGCTCAAGGGCGCGGTGACATCGGTGAAACCGACGTTGAGGGCGTTGGTCCGGACGGTGGCGCGCGCCGAGTCCAGGTCCGCCTCAGCCTGCCGTGCGTTGGCGACCAGCTGGTCATAGGCCTGCTGGCTGATGGTGTGGGCGGCGAGCAGGAGCTTGCCGCGATCGGCCTGGGTGTTGGCGTTGGCCAGCGCCGCCACGTCGTGGATTTCCTGGCCCTTGGCCTGGTCGAGCGCCGCCTGATAGGGGCGGGGGTCGATTTTGAACAGGCGCTGGCCCTTGGCGACATAGTCGCCGTCCTTGAAGCCGACCGAGATCAGATAGCCGCTGACCCTGGGACGCACGTCAACCGAATTGGTCGCCTCGAACTGGCCGTCGTAGTCGTCCCAGTCGATCATCATCAGGCGCAGGGGCGTGGCCGCGGTGACCGTCGGCGGCGGCGGTGGAGTGGGCTTCTTGGCGCACGCCCAGGCCGCCACACACAGGAACGCCGCCAGGATCGGCGTCGATGAAATCCGCATGAAGATGTCTCGACTCGTCCCGGATCGCTGCGCCCAAAGGCGCGGTGAGAGCCCCCGTCAGCCATTAACCAGACCGCATAAGGGCCGACAATGTCTGGCGTGTGTCTGGCGTGTGACTGGCGCGCTTGCCTGGCCAGGCAGGCGCCGCTAAAGCCGGCCATCGGCCCCAAGGACCGCCAGCCCATGCAAGTTCAAGCCATTATCGCCATCCTTGTCTTCGTCGCCGCGCTGGGGGCGCTCAACTACTTCGAATTCGGCCGCCTGGACTAAAGGGCGTGCTCCGCTCGTGACCGACCGCGGCTGGGCGCTGGTCACCGGGGCGGGCCGCAGGATCGGCGCGGCCCTGGCCATGGCCGCCGGCGAGGCCGGATACCACGTCATCGTGCACTATCGCGCCTCCGAGACGGAAGCCGCCGCCGTCGCTGGGCGTGTCCAGGCCCTCGGGCGGCGGGCGGTGACCCGCCCCGCCGACCTGGCGACGCCGGCCGAATGCGCCGGCCTAGTCGAGGCCGCGCCGGGGCCGCTCACCCTGCTGGTCAATTCCGCCTCCCTGTTCGAGGACGAGAGCGCCGGGCGTTTCGATCTGGCCCGCTATGAGGCGATCATGGCGGTCAATCTGCGCGCCCCGCTGCTGCTCAGCCACGCCATGGCCGACGCGCTTCCGGCCGGCCGGACCGGGCTGATCGTCAACATCACCGACCAGCGCGTCTGGCGCCTGACGCCGCGGTTCTTCAGCTACACGCTCAGCAAGGCGGCGCTGTGGACGGCGACCCAGACCCTGGCCCAGGCTCTGGCTCCGCGCATCCGGGTCAACGCCATTGGCCCGGGCCCCACTCTGCCCTCGCCTCATCAGTCGCCGAACGCCTTCGCCGCCCAGGCTGCCGCAGTCGCCCTGGAGCGGGGTCCGACGCCAGCCGACATCGCCGCCGCCCTCGCCTACCTGATCGACGCCGTCGCCGTCACCGGCCTGATGATCGCCGTCGACGGCGGCCAGCATCTCGCCTGGCGCACGCCGGACACGATGTATGACTGATCGCGCCCACGCCACGCGGGTGTTCGTGACCGGCCTCGAGGTCCAGGCGGAAATCGGCGTCTATCCGCACGAGCAGGGCGCGCGCCAGCCGCTGATGGTCGATATCGAGGTTGAAGTGGACGCCCATGGCTGGCGACATCTGGCCGATACGGTCAATTACGAGGTCCTGGCGGCCCACGCCCTGGCGATCGCCGAGAGCGGACACATCGGCCTGGTGGAATCCTACGCCCAACGTCTGGCCGACGCCTGCGTCGCCGAGCCGCGGGTGATGACCGCCCGGGTGCGGGTGCAGAAGCCACGGGCCCTGGCCCAGTGGGGTGCGGTGGCGGGGGTGGAGGTCGTCGCCGTTCGGCGCTAGGCTCGCGCTCGCCTTGGAGGGGAAACCGATGTCCGAAACCTCGGAGCC
>DASXMK010000232.1:0-6001 GCA_036495705.1 Caulobacteraceae bacterium
TGGCCTCCATGTGCCGGGCGTGCGGCCCAGCATCATCTTGGCCTCGGCGCCCACGGCGTAGACGCTCTTGCGCCCCCCGACGGTGCGCAGGGCGACCACTGACGGCTCGTTGAGCACGATGCCGCGGCCCTTCATGTAGACCAGGGTGTTGGCGGTGCCGAGATCGATGGCGATATCGCTGGAGATGGCGCCGAACAGGGACGAAAACATTCAGGACCCGGTCTTATTGCAATGACGTGGACATGGGCCAAGCCAGACGCGGGCGCCCCAGGATTGGAGGAAAGTGAGCGCGCCCCCGCAAGGCTCGGGAAAGGCGTGACCTGTGCCCCGATGGTGGGTCAAATTCAAGGCCTTAAAAGCAGGGCGCGAGGACCCCTCAACCCACCGCCGCCAGGGCGACGCCGGCGACGGCGCATAGACCGACCAGCCACTGCCAGGGGTCGAGCTTTTCGGCGAACAACCGCCGGCCGGTGAGCGCGGCGATCGGCGCCTCCACCGCCCCCACCGCCCGCACCGGGCCCACCGGGGCCAAGGCGAAGGCGGTGAACCACAGGCCCGAGGCTGCGGCGCCGAAGAACCCGGCGCCCAGCGACGAACGCCATGGCCTGACGGCGGCGGCCAGGGCGGCGGGGTCCATCAAGGCCAGCCACATGACCAGGGCCGCCGACTGCAGGGCCTGAACACTGACAAGGGTGACCTGGGCGGCCAGGAACGGATGGGCTAGGTCCACACCGAGGGCGGCCTGGCGATAGGCGTTGGAGGCCAAAGCGAAGCCGGCCCCGGCCGCAAGACCGAGCGGCGCGGCGCTCCAGTGGCCCACCCGTCCACGCGGCCAGCCGAGCACCGCTAGGGCGAGCGCCGCCAGGACGAGCCCGACCCAGCGCCAGACGCCGAGGTGGTCGCCCAGGGCCAGGCCGATCAGCGCCGCCAACGGTATGCCACTCTGCTGGAACACCGTCCCCAGCGCGAAGCTCGAGCGGCGCATGGAGACCAGCAGGGCCGCGGTGGCGGCGATCTGGGCTGCGCCGCCGGCGGCGCAGCTGAGCCAGAACAACGGGCCGAAGGCGAGGCGCGCGCCTGGCGTCAGCTTCAGGGCCACGGCCACGAACAGCGCCGAGAATGGCAGGCCGAACAGGAACCGCACCAGCGTCGCGCCCCAGGGTCCGGCCGGCGTCAGCAGGCCGCGCTGCAGGGCGTTGCGCGCCACCTGCAGGCCGGCCGCGCCGACGGTCAGCGGGATCCACAGCATAGGGCGAAGGTGATCCTTGTTCTCTCCTCCCCCTCTGGGGGAGGGGGACCACGAAGTGGTGGAGGGGGCCTCTAGGCGCAGGCCAGCGGACTTGAACCCCCCTCCCGGCTTCGCCGGCACTCCCCCCAAAGGGCGGAGAGATAGGTCTGCGCTAGAAGCCGCGGGCGGTCATGGGCGCCGGAGCGCTTTTTTCCTTGCGGGCGAGGAGATTGTTGAGGGCGTTGACATAGGCGGTGGCGCTGGCCGTCATGGTGTCGGTGTCCGCCGCCTGGCCGGTGGCGATGCGCCCATCCTCCTCCAGCCGCACCGAGACCTGGGCCTGGGCGTCGGTGCCCTCGGTGACCGCGTGCACCTGGAAGAGGCGCAGCACCGCCTCGTGCGGCCAAAGCTCGCGGATGGCGTTGAACACCGCGTCGACCGGGCCATCGCCGGTGGCCGTCGCCGACTTCTCCACGCCGTCGGCGACCAGGGTCAGGCGCGCCTCCTGCGGGCCTTCGGTGCCGGCGATGACCCGCAGCGCCTTGACCTGGATGCGCTCGGCCCCCCGGGCCAGGGCGTCGTCGACCAGGGCGACGATGTCGTCGTCGAACACGTGCTTCTTCTTGTCGGCCAGGTCCTTGAAGCGTCCGAAGGCCTCGTTGAGGGCGTTCTGGCCCAGGTCGTAGCCGAGCGCCTTGAGCTTTTCGCGGAAGGCGTGGCGCCCCGAATGCTTGCCCATAACCAGGTTCGAGGCCCCCTGCCCCACATCCTCAGGCCGCATGATCTCGTAGGTCTCGGCGTTCTTGAGCATGCCGTCCTGGTGGATGCCGCTCTCGTGGGCGAAGGCGTTCTTGCCGACGATGGCCTTGTTGAACTGCACCGGAAACCCGGTGATGGCCGAGACGTAACGGCTGGCGCGGGTGATGTGCTCGCTACGCACGGCGGTGGCGAACGGCAGGCGGTCGCCGCGCACTTTGAGGGCCATGACCACCTCCTCCAGGGCGGCGTTGCCGGCGCGCTCACCGATGCCGTTGATGGCCACCTCCACCTGACGGGCGCCGGCCTCGACCCCGGCCAGGCTGTTGGCCACAGCCAAGCCGAGATCGTTGTGGCAGTGGGTGGAGAGCACCACCCCGTCGGCGCCCGGGACGTTCTCGATCAGATCGCGGAAGATCTCGGCGTATTCGCCGGGATAGGAATAGCCCACTGTGTCGGGGATGTTGATGGTCGTGGCCCCGGCGCGGATGGCGGCTTCGACGCAGCGGCGCAGGACATCGCGTTCGGTGCGGGTGGCGTCCTGGGCCGACCATTCCACGTCGCCGCACAGGTTGCGTGCGTGGGTCACCGAACTGGTCACCAGCTCGACGACTTCGGCCGCGGTGACGCGCAGGATGTGATCGCGGTGCTGCGGGCTGGTGGAAAGGAAAGTGTGGATGCGGCCCTGCCGCGCTGGCTTGATCGCCTCGGCGCAGCGCTCGATGTCGATGGCCGCGGCCCGGGCCAGGCCGCACACCGTGCTTTCGCTGACGATCTGCGAGATCCGACGCACGGCGTCGAAGTCGCCGTTGGAGGCGATGGGGAACCCGGCCTCGATGACGTCGATCCCCATATCCTCGAGGATCTTGGCCAGTTCGAGCTTTTCCTCGATGGACATTGAGGCGCCGGGCGACTGCTCGCCATCGCGCATGGTGGTGTCGAAGACGATGACGCGGGCGGGTTCGGCCGGAACGTCCTGGGATACGGTCATGGGAAGAGTCTCTTCGCGGGAGGAATGGGCGGAGGATGATTTCCCCTGAGCGCCCGTTCGCGAAGTCTTACGCGAGCCGGGTCGGCGCCCAGGGGCCGCTAAGCCCGAGAAGGAGTTGGACGAGGCTGCGCATGGCGCCCGCCTACAGCAATCGGGGGGTTGGCGCAACGCTCATGCTGGAATCACGGCCAGAGGGCGGTGCTTAAGGCAAATTCTTGCTCAGTGGCCCAGCCAGCGCCGAGCGGCGAGGCCAGCCAGCGCCAACACCGCCAGCGCCGCCGCTAGCCACGCCCAGGCCCACGCGCCACCCGCGGCCAGGGAATGGCCGGCGAAGGCGATCACCGCGATCTTGGGCAGGATGCCGATAGCGGTGCCGAAGGCGAACGCGGTCCACGACATGGCGGTGACGCCGGCGGCGATATTGACCAGCACGAAGGGCGCGAACGGGACCAGGCGCACGGCCAAGCTGGCGATGAAACCATTGCGGCCGACCACATCGCTGACTCTGCGGGCGCCCGGCCAGCCTTCGATGAGCCGGGCGCCGAACGCGCGGCCAAGGCCAAATCCGACCAGGGAGGAGACCATGGTCCCTGTCCAACTGTAGGCAAGGCCCGGCCAGGGGCCGAACACTAGCACCGCGGCGGCGATTAGGGCGACTTGCGGCGCGCCGAGAAAAGCCAGGATTGCGAAGGCCGCGACCACCGCCGGCAGCGCCCAGGGCCCTTTGGCCAGCGACAGCCAGCGCCGCGCCGCGGCGCCGCCATCCAGGCCCAGCATCGGCAGGCCGAACAGGAACACCAGGCCCAGGCCGCCGAACAGGACGAAGGCCAGGGCCGCGCGGCGCCAGGATGTCACGGAATTCACTGCCTTCCCCGTGAACGGTGGTGGCCCTTCCCTCGCCGTTCAGCCCAGGTCAAGGCGCCCGCCGTTGCGTGCGCGCCTGCGAGGTCTTAACAGAGCGGCGCGTTTTCCCGCCCGCCTTCCTGAGTCGCCATCGATGTTCGTCGAATCCGCCAGCCTGCGCCGCGTCCAGCCCTCCGCCACGGCGGCGGCGAGCACCAAGGCTCGCGCCCTGCGCGCCGCCGGGCGCGACGTCATTTCGCTGGACGCCGGCGAGCCGGACCACGATACGCCCGAGCACATCAAGGAAGCGGCTATCAAGGCCATCCGCGACGGCAAGACTAAATACACCGACATCGACGGCATCCCCGAGCTGAAGGCGGCGATCTGCAGCAAGTTCAAGCGCGAGAACGGGCTCGACTACGCGCCGGCCCAGATCAATGTCTCGCCAGGCGGCAAGCCGGTGATTTTCAACGCCATGATGGCCACCCTCAACGAGGGGGATGAGGTGGTCATCCCGACCCCCTATTGGGTCAGCTATCCGGACATGGTGCTGATCGCCGGGGGCGAACCGCGGTTCGTGGCCACCAGCGCCGAGCGCGGCTTCAAGGTCCAGCCGGCCGACCTTGAAGCGGCGATCACGCCGAGCACGCGCTGGCTGATCCTCAATTCGCCGTCCAACCCTTCGGGCGCCGCCTACACCGAGACCGAACTGAAGGCCCTGGCCGAGGTGCTGTTGCGCCATCCCAAGGTGTGGGTGCTGACCGACGACATGTACGAGCACCTCGTCTATGGCGACTTCGCTTTCCGCACCATCGCCCAGGTCGAGCCGGAACTCTACGAGCGCACCTTGACCATGAACGGAGTGTCCAAGGCCTACGCCATGACCGGCTGGCGCATCGGTTACGCCGGCGGCCCGGCCCCGTTGATCGGAGCCATGCGCAAGGTGATGAGCCAAAGCACCTCCAATCCCACCTCGATCTCGCAATGGGCGGCGGTGGAGGCCCTGAACGGGCCGCAGGACTTCATCGCCCCGAACGCGGCCATCTTCGAGGGACGCCGCGACCTGGTGGTCTCGATGCTCAACCAGGCGCGCGGGATCGCCTGCCCGACGCCGGAGGGAGCGTTCTATGTCTTCCCGTCGTGCGCCGGCCTGATCGGCAAGACCGCGCCCGGCGGTAAGCTGATCGGCAACGACCGCGATTTCGCCGACGCCCTGCTGGAGGACGAGGGCGTGTCGGTGGTGTTCGGCGGGGCCTTTGGCCTGTCGCCGTTCTTCCGCATCAGCTACGCCACTTCTGGCGAACTGCTCGAGGAGGCCTGCGCCCGCATCCAGCGATTCTGCGGCGCGGTGGGGTGAGATGAAGATCAAACGCGCCGCGCTCGCCGCTGCGCTCGCCGCCCTGGTCGGCGCCGCCCCCGCGTGGGCGGGCGATTTGGCCGGGGCCAAGGCCTTCGTCGCCTGGCTCTATTCCCACTATCCACCCCAAGTTCGCAGGGACAGCTTCGATGTCTTTGGGGCGCAATCGACACGCATCTTCCATGCGAGCCTGCTCGACCTCATCCGGCAGGACGATAAGGCTGGCGATGACCAGGCCCCGGATCTCTACGGCGATCCCTTGTGCGACTGTCAGAACACCTTCGGCATGAGCTTCGCCGTCCGCTCGGTGCGGGCGGGCGAATTCGGCCGCGCCAGCGCCACGGTCGTGCGCCGCGGCGAGGGTAGCGATGACGAGACGATCACCCTCGATCTGGCCCTGACTGGCGATGGCTGGCGCGTCTATGACGTCGGGACCAGGGACACGCCCAGCCTGCGCGCCTTCCTGATCGACTCCACCCAGGCGTGGAAAGGCCGATGATGCTGAAACCGCGCGCAAGCCGCCTAGCGCTAATGGTCCTGGCCATGGCGGCCTTGGCCGCCTTGCCGGCGCGCTCCGAGGTCTCGGCCGGCCCCAGGTCATTCGTCACCTGGATCTATTCCCATTATCCGATAACGGAACGTCACCCCTTCGATCTGTTTGGGTCGGCCATGAGCCGGGTCTTCCACCCGAGTCTCGCGCACTTGATCAAGGAAGACTCGCGGCTGGCCGGCGGCGAAGTCGGGGCGCTGGATGGCGATCCCCTGTGCGACTGCCAGGACGACACCGGCACGAGCTTCACCATCAAGTCCGTGCGAGCGTCGAATC
>DASXMK010000233.1:0-11940 GCA_036495705.1 Caulobacteraceae bacterium
GAGGTGATCAGAGACCACATCGACCGGCTGGGTCTTGGGACTCGCGTTGAGGTGTTCGCCCACCGCCTGAAGGACGATGCGGCACAAGCCGCCCTGGGCGTCTGCGATGTGGTGTTCGGTTGCATGGACAGTGTCATCGGCCGTGACCAGCTCTCGCAGCTGACGACCCGCTGCCTGACCCCTTACCTGGATCTTGGCGTGCGGTTGGACGCCGACGGCCTGGGGGGGATTTCCAGCATCTCCGCCGCTGTGCACTACCTGCAGCCGGGCGGATCCAGCCTGACGAGCCGTGGGGTCTATAGCCCTGAGGACCTCTATGCCGAATACGTCTACGAGACTGATCCCATCGCTTACGCCGATCAGGTCGAGCGCGGCTACATCCGCGGGGTGCGCGTGGCGAGCCCCGCCGTGGTCAGCGTCAACACGGTCATCGCGGCGACCGCGGTCAATGAGCTCCTGGCGCGGCTGCATCCCTTTCGCTCTCGCCCTAACGCGGATTTCGCCGTCCAGCGGCTGCTGATCTCGCATGGGCGCTGGGTTCAGAGCCCCGATGGCGAGCCCGACCTGGCGCTGGCAGCCCTGGAGGGAGCCGGCAGCGATCCGACGCGGGCGGCGGCGTGATCGCGCGCCTGCGACAATGGGCCGGTTCTGTCCGCGCGTGGGCGGCGCCTGGCGTTACAATTCAGTTCGTCAAGGTTCGGCCAACGGCCTGCCGGCCAGGCCGTCTCTATGTCACGGGGCGCCCGCGCGCGCCGCAGCATGGTTTCATGGCTTGCCCCTGCGGTTGCGATGGCCTTCTGACGCTGCGTTTCGTAGGAGAGCGCGCGCCTCGCTGGAGCCTGCGACGGGATTGGCGGGGCCGGGCGACCGTGGCCCCGTCTATCTGGCGCTCAGGGGGGTGCAAAAGCCACTTCTTCTTGAAACGAGGACGCATCCTGTGGTGCTGAGAAACGGGAAGCCACTCAAACCGGACCGTCCAACGGCGACCAGTCTGCGACGAAGACCGCCTCGATTACGCTTGACGATCTAACTTCTTGGCAAAGCCGATGGTGGACCAGCGGCGTCGACCACGGGTCGCGCGCGTCCGTCGACAAACTCCGGCTTTCGGACATTTCGTCCCTAGCCAATGTCGCGTTTCCGCGGCTGATCCATCGTCCACTTCTGGCGCTAAGCCGCCGTCTGGATTCAGGGTCGGCACAAGGTCGGCGGCCTTTGGGCGGCGCCGGAAGCGCCGGGGGCCGTCCTGCGCGTTAGCGGGCCGCCGTACGCCAGCCGCCGCCCAGGGCCTTGAACACGGCGACCTGGTTCTGGACCAGGGCGGCGTCGGACGCGGCGACGGCGGCGTCGGCGGCCAGCAGGGTCTGTTCGCTCGTCAACAGATCGAGCGTGCTGACCGCACCCGCGACATGCTCGCCGCGGGCGATGTCGAAGGCCCTCTGCGCCTTGCCTTGGGCGTCGGCCAGAGCTGCATGGTGGTCGAGCTCGGCGCCATAGGCCGCCAATGCGGTCTCGGTCTCCCTCAACGCCTGCAGCACCGTCGAATCAAATCCGGCCAAGGCGCCCGCCGCGCCGGCCTTGGCCTGGCGTATCCGTGCGCGCACGCCGCCCTGATTGGGGAAGCTCCAGCTGACGCGCGGGCCGACGCCCCAGGTCAGGCCGGGTTCGCTCACCAGGTCGCCAAGGTCGGACGCGGCGCCGCCATAGAAACCGGTGAGGCTGATCCGTGGATAGAGGTCCGCGGTGGCGACGCCGATTCGGGCCGTGGCGGCGGCCAGCCGGCGGTCGGCCAGACGCACATCCGGCCGGCGCGCCAGCAAGGCGGCGCCGTCCCCGATCGGGATCAGGGCGGAGAGGCGCGGCGGCGTCACGCAGGCTTCGGCCTCGGCGGGCGCATGCGATGGCGTGCGTCCCAAGAGGGCGGCGAGCTCGAACAGCGCTGCGCGCCTTTGGCCTTCGAACGGAGGAATGGCGGCGCGCGCCTGGGCGGCCAGGCCCTCAGCCCTGACCACATCGAATTCAGAGCCGGCGCCGGCCTTGCGCCGCTGAGCCGAGATTTCGGCTTCCTTCTGGGCCACGTCGAGCGAGTGCCGGGCCACGGCGAGCTGCTCACCCAGGGTGCAGATCTGCGCATAGGCGCGGGTGGTCTCGGCCGCGACCGTAATCTTCACGCTGTCGCGAGCGGCGGCGACGGCCTGGGCGTCGGCGCGTGAAGCCTCGATAGAGCGCCGCACGCGGCCGAACAGGTCGAGTTCGTAGGAAACATCCAGAATGTCGTCGAAGGCCCAGATGGTTTGTGGCCGGTGACCGCCGATCTCGAGGATTTCGTCCGCGGTCGGGTCGCGCCCATAGATGGCCCCGGCTTCGGCTACGGTCGCCGGGTATCGTTGGTTGCGGGCCGCATCGAGCAGGGCTCGCGCGGCCGAGAGGTTGGCCTCGGCGACGGCCAGGTCGGCGTTGGCGGCGAAGGCCTGGCGCACGAACCCGTCGAGCATCGGATCGTCATAGAGGCGCCACCAATCGTCCGGCGGCGGCTGTGCGGACTCGCGGGCGGGATTGAGCGAGACCAGCGGCGCCGCGGCCCCCGTCGGAGGGACCGGGGAGCGGTAGTTGGGACCCACCACGCAGCCACAGAGCCCGGCCGCCGAGAGCAGAATGAGGCCAAGACGGCGGGTCATGACGACGCCGCGGTCGCGAACAGCGGCTTGTGCGAGGCCGGGCCCAGCGGCGCCGGGCGGTGGGCGACGACCAGCATCAGCGCCACCGCGGTCAGGCCGGAGAGGGTGACAAACGCGTCAATGACCCCCTGCGTTGTGGCCATGCTGCGGACCACGGCGCCCAGAACGGCGGCCCCCCGGGCGGCGCCGGCCGCGGGATCCCCGCCCCGCGCCGTCACGGCGGCATAGGCGTGTAGCCGATCCGCGACCGGACCAGCGCCCGCCTGGATGTGCAAGCCAATGAGGTTGGAGGCCACCTGCGTGCGCACGCGCACCAAAGTGACCACAAAGGCCTGGCCAATCTGGCCTCCCATCAGACGGGCGGTCTGGATGGCGCCGCCGAAGGTCAGCGCGTCTTCGGGACGCAGGTGCAGGACCGCGAAAAATATGATGCCGGAGAGGGCGAAACTCTGGCAGATCGCCTGGAGCAGTTGGGAGGGCAGGAACTGGTCCGAGCCCCACAACGGGGTGAGTCCGTGGGCCACCATCAGGCAGGCGAGGCTGACGAGGATGAAGCCGATGCACGAGACCAGCCGTGGGTCGGTCCGGCGCAGCATCAGCCCGGCCAGGGGACAGAAAATCAGCTGCGGCCCGGCGATCCAGACCAGGGTCTGGCCAACTTCCAGGGCCCGAAAGCCGCGCACGGCGCCCAGGTACTGAGGAATGAGATATGCGGTGGACAGGATGGTCAGGCGCAGGAAGCCGATCAGCACCAGCAGGCGCGGCAGCGGCGGGGCGAAGACGACCTTGAGATTGACCAGCGGACGGGCCGAGCGCGCCTCGTTGACGAAGAAGCCGGCCAGCAGCACCGCCCCGGCCAGCAGCAGACCCCAGACAAGGCCGGAGTTCAGCCAGTCCAGGCGGTTGCCCTGGTCGAGCGCGGCGTAGATCAGCGCCAGGCCGAGGCCGCCGCTGGCCAGACCGAACCGATCGAACGGCTGCTGGGCGGGATTGGGAGGATCGCGCGGCGCGCCGAACCGCAGGCAAAGCACCATGCCCAAGGCTAGCGGCACGTTCTGCCAGAAGATCCACCGCCACGAGAGATGATCGACGTACCACCCCTCGAGCGAGGCCGAGATGTTGAGCGAGAGCTCCAGATTGAGGGCGTAGAGGGCGATCGCATAGACCCAGATCCTGGGCGGCGTGACCCGAAGGATGAAGCTCAGCGTGAGTGGGATGAAGTAGCCCGACGCCAGGCCGGCGCAGAACTGGCAGGCCAGCAGGGTCGGCAGGTTGGGCGAGAACGGCTCGATCGCCGAGATGACCGCGAAGGCGCCCGCCGCCCACAGCAGCACCCGCCTGGCTCCGAACGCCGCACCCATCCAGACGGCAACCGGCAGGATGAGCATCTGGGCGACGGTCTGGGCGGTGGTGATCCACGCCCCCTCGTCGAAGCCGGCGTGCACCGCGCCGCGGATGTCGGCCAGGCCAAACGTGGAGAGCCGCCCGTTGAGGACCGAGATAAAAGTGCCCAGCAGCACCGCCGCCAGGCCGAACCAGGGAATCGAGGTCGGCGGTGCGGGCGGGGCGGCCGGCGCTGCCGGCGCGGAGGGGGGCGTATCGCTCACCGGCCCGGTCCGTCGCGGGCGTCGACCTTGACCACCACCGACAAACCGGGGCGGAGCCGATCGGCGAGGCCGTCGGCGTCATCGATGGCGATCTTCACGGCGACGCGTTGGACGACCTTGGTGAAATTGCCGGTGGCGTTGTCCGGCGGCAGCAGCGCGAACTGCGCCCCCGAACCCGGCGCGAAGCCCACGACGTGGCCGCGCAGGACCTTGCCCGGAAAGGTGTCCACCCAAATCTCGGCCTTCTCGCCCGCCGCCATGTGAGTCAGCTGGGTTTCCTTGTAGTTGGCGATGACCCAGACGTGCGGCAGAGGGGTGAGGGTGTCGATTTGGCCGCCGACCCCGACCAGTTGGCCGGGATGGACCTGCCGCTGGCCAAGAACGCCGTCCTGCGGGGCGACGATGCGCGTGTAGCCAAGGTTGATCTGGGCGGTCCGCAACGCGGCCTGCTGGGCCTTCACATTGGCCTCGGCCTGGATTTCTTGCGCGGACAGGACGCCGAGCTGGCGCGTCGCCGCCTCGGCCTGGGCGCGGTTCTGGTCGAGCTGGGCGGCCAGCTGTTCGCGCGTGGTCCGCAGCTTCTCGGCGGCCTCGGTGGTCGAGGATCCGGTTTGGAAGAGCAGGCGCTGGCGCGCCAGGTCGCGATCGTTCTGATCCAGCGTGGCGCGGGTTGCGGCCACCACGGCCTTGGCCGCCTGGACATTGGCCGCCTGGAGCTCGCTTTGGGCTCTCAACGTCCCAACCTGGGCAACGGCGGCGGCGAGGTTGGCCGCCGACTGGGCCACCGCGGCGCGATAATCGTCGTCGACGATCTCGGCCACCAGTTGACCGCCGCGCACGCGCTCGAAGTCCTGGACCGGCACGGCGCGCACATAGCCAGCGACTCTGGCGGAGACGGGAGTCAGGTCCGCCTGCAGATAGGCATCGTCGGTGGACTGCCAACCCGGCGCGCCTTGCCACGCGTTCCAACGGGTGATGACGATGATCAGAATGACCAGGGCGACGAGAAAAACCAGGGCCCGCCAGGCAACCTCCGGCGCCATCCGCCACGGGATGTTGAACGCCTTCGCCCGTTGAGCCGCCATCCCGCCTATTCCCGTCCTGCTTTCATGGACCTCAACTTATGTCGATACCGCTCCTGGCGTCACGCCACCGCTTGCGCCAGGTCGCGGTCGCCAACCTGGCTTGTGAGGGGAATCGAACCCCGACAGTCGGCTTGCGAGGCTGCCGTTCTATTCCCGAGCGCCCGCAATCGGCGGGTGCGCGCCGCGGCGGAGCCCATCGACGAGGAGGGCGACCATGCGCTCAGCGTGGCCGGGCCGTTTTTCCTTGGCGGACATGCACAGGCTCGCGATCGCGCTCAGAATCTCGTCGGCATTGACATCGGTGCGGATCACGCCAGCGGCTGACGCGCGCCGGACAAGCGTCCGAAACGCCGGTCGGAGGCGCTCTTTGAAGTACGCCGGCAAGGCGTCGTAGGCTTGGTCTCCCGAGTGCAGGGCCGCGGCGAGCCCGCGCTTGGTGGCGACAAAGGCCGCGTATCGCTGCACCCACTTGGCCAGGGCTTCGAAGGGCTCGTGCGCGTTGCTTAAGGTCGACGCGGCGTCGGCGCAGGCGTCGATTTCGTGACGGAAGACGGCGGCGATCAGGTCCGAGCGCTGTGGAAAGTGCCGGTAGACGGTGCCGACGCCGACTCCGGCCTTCTCCGCGATCTCGCGCACCGGAGCGTCCACCCCGGAGGCGGCGAACACCGCCGCGGCCGACTGGAGCAAGGCGTCGATGTTGCGCTGGGCGTCGGCCCGCACGCGCCGGTCCGCTCCGCCTTGAGGTTCGGAGCTATCACCTTGGATTTGCGATTTGTCGCTCACCACGATCTCACTTGCCAACCGGAACATCGTTCCATATAATACGGAGCATGGTTCCGCTTAAGCCAAGTTAATGCAGCCGGGCGGCGCTGACAACGGATCGGAAGAGCAAAGGAGATGACTATGCAGGACAAACCCGTCGCCCTGGTCACCGGGGCCAATCAGGGGATCGGCCTCCAGATCGCCAAGGATCTGGCCGCGGAGAATTTCACTGTCCTGGTCGGATCGCGCGACCTGCCCCGGGGGGAGGCGGCGGCCAAAACCATCGACGGCGACGCCCGCGCCCTCCAACTCGACGTCACCGATCAGGCTTCGATCACGGCCGCGGCGGCGCGCATCCGCGGCGAGCTTGGCCGCCTGGACGTGCTGGTCAACAACGCGGCCATCTCGAATACGGGACTGAAACCGGGCATGACGATCGAGGAATATGCCCATTCCACCCGTCCGAGCGTCGTGTCGCTCGATGAAGTGCGCACGGTGTGGGAGACCAATGTGTTCGGCGTCCTCGCCGTCTATCAGGCGATGCTGCCGCTCCTGCGCGAGGCGCCGGCGGCGCGCATCGTCAACGTGTCCAGCGGCGTTGGCTCGCTGACCCGGAACTCGGACCCGGCCGCCCCTTACCGCCCGATGTTCGGCCCGGTTTACCCCGCCTCGAAGACGGCTCTCAACGCCATGACCTTGGCCATGGCGATCGAGCTGGAGTCGACCGGGATCAAGGTCAACGCCGCCTGCCCGGGCTTCACCAAGACCAACCTCAACAACTATCTGGGCACCCAGACCGTCGAGGAGGGCGCCCGCGAGCCCGTGCGCCTGGCGTTGCTCGGCCCGGACGGCCCCACCGGGACGTATTCGAGCGCAACGCTCGGACCGCTCCCGTGGTGATTAGCCTGCGGCGGCCATCCGAAGCGGGCGTTCTGCTGAACGGCGGCGTCTGACTCTTAGCGAACCTTAGGAGGGTCCGCTCGCGGGCGAGTGACTTAACGACCGCGCTTCGCTCCTGATCTAGCGGCTAGAGCCGCAGGCGCCGCCCTTGCGCGGTGGGGCGGATTGCCGCCATATGCGGCCGAGTAGAGGAGCACAGCCGGTTGCCCGGTCGGATTCGATAGCCCCTGGACGGCACGCACGCCGGTCAGCCCGCCGATAGCGCGGGCGCGCCTATCGATCAGCTCCCAACTACGGTTCTCCCAACATGGCCTTCTTCGGCAACGACGCGGTAAATCGCGTCAATCTTCACTACTCCGTGCAGGCGTTGGCGCAGGGCGCCGGCGGCACGCTCGTCATCGCCTTCCTGCTGCACGCCGGCGTGCCGCTCCCGATGACCTTCGTCTGGCTCGCCGGCATCATCGCCGGCCGCTTCGTGCTGCGCCCGCTGATCCTGCCGATCGGCACACGCTGGGGCCTCAAGCCCCTGGTCATCGCAGGCGCCCTGCTCACCGCCGTTCAGTATCTCACCTACGCCGAGGTGCGCGGGCTTGGCTGGCCGCTGCTGCTCAACGGCGCGCTCGGCGCGGTCGCCAGCACCCTCTACTGGCCCTCCTACCACGCCTACTTCGCCGCTCTGGGCGATGCCGAGCATCGCGGCCACCAGGTCGGCATCCGGGAGGCGGCGGCGACCATCATCGGCATCGTCGCGCCCCTGATCGGCGCCTGGCTGCTGCTGACCGCCGGCCCCCGCTGGATGTTCGCGGCCGTGGCCGCCGCGCAGGTGCTCTCGGTCGCGCCGCTCTTCTTCGCGCCCAACGTCATGCCGCCGCGCGTTGCGCCGGGGGCCTTCCGCGCCGCCCGCGAAGGCGTCGTGCTCTTCCTGGTCGATGGCTGGCAGGCCGCCTGCATCTACTACGTCTGGCAGGCGGCGCTGTTCATCTCGCTGGGCTCGAGCATCGGCGCCTTCGGCGGGGCTATGGCGCTGGCCGCCTTCGTCGCAGCGATGCTGACCCTGTTCTTCGGCCGCCACATCGACCGCGGCGGCGGCCGGCGCACGGCCGTGCTGGCCTGCGTGTTCACTGTCGCCCTGGTGCTCACCCAAGCCGCGGCCTTCGGCCACCTTTGGCCGGCGGTGGCGGCGAACGCGCTGGGATCCATCGCCGGCGCCCTGATCATCCCGGCGATCTCGACCCCGCTCTACAATCTCTCGCAGGCCTCGCCGTGCCCGTTCCGCTACAACATCGCCACCGAAGGGGCGTGGGACATCGGCTGCGGCTCGGGCCTGCTGACCGCGGCCGCCATCTCCGCGCTCGGCGGCTCGCTCAGCTTCGCCATCCTCACCGCGCTGGCGCCGGTCGGGGCCGTCTTCTGGCGGCTCTGGCGCTACTACGGTGCGCACCCGACTGCTGGCGGCCTAGAGGTCGAGCCGGCGCTGGCGCTGGAGCCGCACGCGCTGCCCTGAACCGCCGTTCAGTGGACGCTCCCGTTCCGCGCGTCTTCGCCCTGGGGTAGGGGGGCACGCGACAGGAGCACCGTCCCACGGGACGTCCGGAGAGTCCGCTTTCGGGGCGGGTGGCCAATGTCCCTAACGACCCATTGCGGACCTCACGGTTGGGCCAGCAAGCACCGGAAAGACGCCCCGATCAGGTAGCGTCCATCGGCTTGGCGGAACTGCGCCAAAGCGCTCCGATTCGCTTCGGTAACGGCCGCCTCACCGGAGTGCTCGATTGCCCGCGTCGTGACGCCGGCGGAGTTGAACGCGCGGATGGCGGTGGCTTCATCCGGATAGGTCCACTGACAGTCGACATCGAACACCTCGTCAGGTTTCAACCCGGCGTTGGCGACGAACGCTCGTAGCGTCGCTTCGTCCGACAGTGCGAAAGGCCCCGGAGCGCCCGGCAGCGGTGGCGGCAGCACCGGAGCTAGCGCCCTCACCATGGCCGTCGCCGGCGCGCTGTCCGGCGGGCCCCACGTCGTAACGACGATCCAGCCCCCAGCCCTCGTCACGCGCCCAGCTTCTCTAAGGGCCACCGCTGGGTTGGCGGCATATTGGAAAGCGTTGAACCCGGTCACGACGTCGAACGCGGCGTCTTTGAACGGCAAGGCCTCGAGGTCGCCAACCTGGAAATCGCCGCCAGGCGTGTTCTGCCGGGCGACGGCGATCATAGCGTCCGACGCATCGATGCCGCTGACGTGCGCGCCCCGCGCAGCGGCCATGTGGCCGGCCACGCTCGCGCCGCAGCCAACGTCGAGATATCGAGTTCCGGGACCAACGCCGGCGCGCTGCAGCGCAGTCTCGAAAACGGGGATGCATTGGACCTCCTGAAGATCGGCCCAATCCCGCGCCCGCGCTCCCCATAGCCGGCCGTTGACCGGCGAACTTCGCGGTTTCAATTCCATTGTAGAGCGCCCCCATAGCCTCTGTTTCTCGCGCTGAGCTTGGCAACATTCTTCCAATCCGGCCAGGATTTCCGAAGACCGCGGCAGCCTCTCGGTCGTGAATGGGTCTCGTGGCAGCGTGGGCACACCAAGTTCGACTGTCCAGCCTTGGCCCAGTGACCGCACCCCACCCATCGCCGACCTTGAGAATGTCCGCTTCACGGTAGCGATGCTGAAGGTCCGATTTGCGGAAGGGGGCAAATGACCGGTCCCGACCCTTGGCGGACATTGGGCGAAGGGGATATGGCACGGCTCATCTGCAAGCCAGTCGTTTCATGGCTGAACTCGGTTCTGGATTACGGTGACAGTGCACCAAACTGCCAAGGATTACGGTGACAGTGCACCAAACTGACGCCATGGCCGCCGTCACAAGCGCGTACCCAGACGTTCAGATGGGTCAGTCTTTGCCATGATACCCGCCCGTGAGTGTCCGACTGCCTGAGAGGCTCGAACTTCCGCTCCTGGTGCTGCCGCGTGGCTCATGGAAAGTAACACCTCGATCGTGGCTCGATTCACTAGACGCGCCGACCGGCGCGTTGGTCCAGGCCGGGTGCGGCCTCATCGGACATGGACGTGCTAAGTTGCCTCACGTGTACGGGAACGCGGCCATGGGTATCGCGCCAGCCTGGGTCGAGGCGATCGGCACGCTGTTGACCGGCGCGGCGACAGTGCTGGCTGGAATCGCGGCGCTGCGCGGCCTCAGCGCCTGGCGGCTCGAAACCATCGGGCGGCGCAAGGCCGAGCTCGCCGAAGAGGTGCTGGCGCAATTCTATCGCGCCCGCGACATCCTTACCTGGGCGCGCTTCCCGATCCGGACGGACGACGGGGAAGTCGCGGCGCCGGCGGGCGAGACAGCGCACGACGCTGGCGAGAGACGCCGCGCCTTCGCTCCGGTGGAGCGGCTGGCTCAGGAGAGCCAGATCTTCTCGGACCTGCAGGCGAGCCGGTACCGGTTCATGGCCTATTTCGGCGAAGAGGCGGCGTGGCCGTTCGACGAGGTCCGCGCGCTGCAGACTGAGATCGTCAGCGCCGCCGACAAGCTGATCCGGGCTCAGGGCAAGGCTGAAACGCCCGAGACCCAGGCGGGCCGCGGCGCCTGGGAGGCGGCTATCGGCTGGGGCGTGGCGGAGGAGGACCGCGTCGCCCGGCGTCTGGCTCAGGCGGTCAAGGACATCGAGGCCGTCTGCCGACCGCTGATCGGCGCGCGGGCCGGCTCGACCTGGCCGCCCAGCCTGGCGTCGGTCCTCGGCGGGCGCCCGGCCAGGCATCACACGGCTGGAGGGCGACGGGGCGGGACCGCCCAAAGCTAAGCCTCGGCGGCCCGACGACGCCGGCCGGCAACCTAAGCCAGGCGCCGGTTGTTTGTGCAAAAATGTCGGTGTCGCAATTTAACTGCCTCACCGATATGACAAACGGCGCGGCCGCACCTGCGGAACCTGAAGCAGTGAAGGGTGGATGAGCGACTACAGCCCCTACGCGCCCCGCTCCACGCGACCCGCGCCAAAGCGGTCGGTCCTGCGCACCCCGGTCAACATCGTCATCGTCATCGTTATCGCCGTCGCCCTGGCGGCGCTGCTGACCTACTGCGTGGCTCATGGCGGTGGTGGCGGCGCCGGCGCCGCCGGGGGGCGCGGCGCGCATGGCGGACGGGGCGGAGGGGGCGGGCGCGGCGGCCAAGGCGGGCCTGGCGGGCGCCCGGCGATCACCGTCGGCGTGGCCAAGGCGGCGCCGGGGGACATTCCGATCACCGTTCAGGCTCTGGGCACGGTGACGCCCCTGGCCACGGTGAGCGTCAACGCCCGGGTCTCCGGCATGCTCGATAAGGTGGCCTTCCGCGAAGGCCAGACGGTGCGCAAAGGCCAGCTGCTGGCCCAGATCGATCCGCGGCCATTCCAGGCCGCCCTGCAACAGGCGCAAGGCACGCTCAGTCACGATGAGGCTCTGCTGGCCAACGCCAAGCTCGACCTCGCCCGTTACGCCAAGCTGCACGCCCAGGACTCTATCGCCGGCCAGACCTACGACACCCAGGCAGCGCTGGTCCGGCAGGATGAATCGCAGGTGGTCTCCGACCAGGGGAACGTGCAGTCGGCGCGTCTCAATCTGGCCTACACCCGCATCGTCGCCCCGGTGTCGGGGCGGATCGGCCTGCGCCAGATCGATCCGGGCAACGAAATCACCGCCAATGAATCGACCCCGTTTGCGGTGGTCACCCAGATGGAGCCGATCACGGTCATTTTCTCGGTGCCCGAAAGCGCCATCGCGCCCATCGAGCAGCACGGTGGCTCGGGCCTCACGACCACCGCCCTGGACCGCGCGGGGGGCAATGTCATCGCCACCGGCACGCTGTCGACCCTGGACAACCTCATCGACACCACCACCGGCACGGTGAAGGCCAGGTCAGTGTTCCACAACCCCGGCGGCCAACTGTTC
>DASXMK010000234.1:0-4386 GCA_036495705.1 Caulobacteraceae bacterium
CGGCGACGTCGGCGGGGTCTGGTACTGGAACCGCTATCCGGGCGCACGCTGCGACTGCGAGAGCTACTACTATTCCTATTCCTTCTCCAAGGCGCTTGAGCAGGAGTGGGACTGGTCGCTGCGCTATTCCGAACAGCCGGAAATCCTGCGTTATCTCAGCCACGTCGCCGACCGGTTCGACCTGCGGCCGCACATCCAGTTCGAGACCACCGTGGAATCGATGGTGTTCGACGAGAGCGCCGATCTGTGGCGCGTGCGCACCAGCCGCGGCGAGGTGGTCACCGCCCGGGTCGTGGTGTCCGCCGCCGGCTGCATCTCAGCGATCCAGAAGCCGCACTATCTCGGCCTCGACCGGTTCGCGGGCGAGATCTTCTACACCGCCGCCTGGCCGCACGCCGGCGTGGACTTCACCGGCCAGCGGGTCGGAATTATCGGCACCGGCGCTTCGGGGGTGCAGGCGATTCCGGTGATCGCCCGGCAGGCAAGCCACCTGACGGTGTTCCAGCGCACCGCCAACTATGTGATCCCGGCCCGCAACGGACCAATGGGCGATGAGTGGCGCGCCTGGGTCAAGGCGCACTATGACGAGATCCGCGACAAGTGCCTGGCCTCGCCCGGCGCGGTGCCATTCGACAATCCGCAACGCAAAGCCGTCGAGACCCCACCCGAGGAACGCCAGGCCATCTACGAAAAGGTGTGGGAACTGGGCGGCCTGCGCTTCTTCGCCGAGACCTTCACCGATCTGATCACCGACGCCGCGGCCAACGAAACCGCGGCCGAGTTCGTCCGCGCGCACATCCGCAAAGTGGTCGCCGATCCGCTGGTGGCCGAACTGCTGATCCCGCGCAGCCACCCGATCGCCACCAAACGCCCGCCGCTGGACGACGACTACTATGAGACCTTCAACCGGGCCAACGTCTCCCTGGTGGATATCGCCGCCTCGCCGATCACGCATTTCAGCGAGCACGCGGCGCATACGGCCGAGGCCGCCTACGATCTCGATTCCCTGGTCCTGGCGACCGGCTTCGACGCCATGACCGGGGCGCTGATGCGCATCGCCATCCGTGGCCGTGGCGGCCTGACCCTGCAGGACAAATGGGCCGCCGGGGCCAGCAGCTATCTGGGCCTGGGCATGGCGGGATTTCCCAATCTGTTCACCATCACCGGGCCGTTCAGCCCCTCGGTAGTGGCCAACATGCCCACCGGAGTGGAGCATCATGTGGACTGGATCGCCGAGTGCCTGGCGCACATGCGCGAGCACGGCCTGACCACCATCGAAGCCAGTGAGGCGGCCGAACAGCAATGGGTCGCCCACGCCACCGAAGTGGCCAACGCGACTTTGTACCCGCGAACCAACTCCTGGTACGTCGGGGCCAATATTCCCGGAAAACCGCGGCAGTTCATGGTCTATCTGGGCGGCTTCAGCGCCTACCGCGCCCGCTGCGCGGCGGTGGCCGACCGCGGTTATGAGGGCTTCGCGCTCGCGGGCGCCCCGCCAGGAGCCGACGAGCATGCCCTGGGCGCATGACCTGGTGGTCCGCGGCGGCCTTGTGGTCGACGGCGGCGGCGGCGAGCCATTCGAGGCCGATGTAGCCATCGACGACGGAACCATTTCCGCCATGGGCCCTGCGCTCGGCAGCGGGCGCGAGGAGATCGAAGCCAAGGGGCGCGTGGTGACCCCCGGGTTTGTCGATATCCACACCCACTACGACGGCCAGGTCACCTGGGAGAACCGGCTGGCGCCATCCTCAGGGCATGGAGTCACAACTGTGGTCATGGGCAATTGCGGGGTCGGCTTCGCCCCCGTGCGCGCCGGCGACCGGAACCTTTTGATCCGCCTGATGGAGGGGGTGGAGGATATCCCCGAAGCGGTGATGGCCGACGGCGTGCCGTGGAACTGGGAAACCTTCCCCGACTATCTCGACGCCATCGAAAAGCGGCCGTGCGATATCGATTTCGCCGCCCAGCTGCCGCACAACCCGCTGCGCGTCTATGTCATGGGCGCGCGCGGCGCGGCGCGGGCGCCGCCAAGCGCCGACGAGCTTCAGCGCATGCGCCGCCTGACCGCCGAGGCGATCGCCGCCGGCGCGCTTGGGGTCACCACCACCCGCAACCTGGTGCATCGCTTTCGCGACGGTGAGAGCGTACCTTCGGTGCTGACCGAGGAGGACGAGGTCCTGGCCTTGGCCGCGGGCCTGAGAGACGCCGGTCGCGGCGTATTCCAGCTGCTCGGCGAAACCAGCCAATCGCCGGCCGACCAGATGGGCTTCATCCGCAAAATCGCCAAGACCGCCGCGCGTCCCGTCTCCTTCACCCTGACCCAGGATCCGGGCCAGCCGGACGGCTGGCGCGAGAGCCTGCGCCTTCTGGACCAGGCCAATACAGACGGTCTGGCGATCCGCGGCCAGGTTCTCCCGCGTCCGATCGGCATGCTGCTGGGCCTGGAGCTGTCATTGCACCCGTTCGCGCTGAAGCCCAGCTTCCGGGCGCTCGCCGCCTTGCCGCTGGCGGCCAAAGTGGCGGCGATGCGCGAGCCGGCTCTTCGCCGCCGATTGATCGCCGAGGCCTCGGACGATCCCAATCCGGTGCTGGTCTATATCGCCAGCCAGACGGACTGGCTGTTCGTGCTCGGCGATCCGCCGAACTACAATCCCGACCGCCGCGATTCCATCGCCGCCCGGGCGCTGGCGCTGGGCCGCGACCCGGCGGAGCTGATCTATGACGCCCTGCTGGCGCGCGAGGGCCGCGAGATCCTGTATTTCCCGGCTGCCAACCGGGCCGGAGAGCGTTTCGAAGCGGCCGGGGCCGAACTAATCCGCAGCCCGCATGCGGTCCTCGGCCTTGGCGATGGCGGCGCACACTACGGCATCATCTGCGACGCCTCCTATCCGACCTATTTGCTCAGTCACTGGACGAACCACGCCGACCAGGCCAGGCGCATCGCCCTGCCGGAGGCGGTGCGCATGCTGGCCAAGACGCCGGCGCGCGCCGTCGGCCTTGGCGACCGCGGCCAGATCGCCGTGGGCATGAAAGCGGACATCAACGTCATCGATCAGGATCGCTTGCGCCTGCACGCGCCGCGCGCGGTGTTCGACCTGCCGGCCGGCGGCCGGCGCCTGGTCCAGGAAGCCGACGGCTATGAGGCGACCCTGGTCTCCGGGATCGTCACCTACCGGCGCGGCGAGGCCACCGGCGCCTTGCCCGGACGCCTGACCCGCGGCGACCGTCCCAGCCCAGGAGGCCAAGCATGACCGATCCCGCACCCAGCGCCCGCCAGATGCTGGCCGGCATCCCGGTGATCGACGTCGACACGCATTTCAGCGAACCCCTCGACCTTTGGACCTCGCGCGCGCCGGCGCGCTTCAAGGACCGGGTGCCGCAGATGAAACAGACCGGAGGGCAGCTGGTGTGGACCATCGAAGGCGACCTTTCGATGGGCAATCCCTGCGCCTCGAGCGTCATCGCCCCGGACGGCGGCAAGGCCAAGGGTCTGGAGTTCATGGGCTGGCGGGTCGGCGACGTCCACCCGGGGTGTTCGCAGGTCAAAGCCCGGCTTGAAGTCATGGACCAGAGCGGCATCTGGGCGCAGGTGGTCTACCCCAATGTGCTGGGTTTCGGCGGCCAGGGACCGGGGGCCAAGGTCGACCCGGAACTTCGCCTGGTGTGCACCCAGATCTACAATGACGCCGCCGCCGAGATGCAGGCCGATTCCGGTGGCCGTCTGCTGCCCATGGCCCTGCTGCCGTGGTGGGATGTCGACCTGTCGGTGATCGAGGCCGAGCGGTGCCGGGCCATGGGCATGCGCGGGGTGAACATCAACTCCGATCCGCATCGCCACGGCATGGCCGACCTCGCCGGCGACTATTGGACGCCGCTTTGGGAGTATTGCAGCGACGCTGGCCTGCCGGTGAATTTCCACATCGGGGCCAGCGACGCCTCGACCAGTTGGTTCGCCGACTCTTCGTGGCCTTCGCTCACCCCGGAGACCAAGCTGGCGCTCGGCTCGACCATGCTGTTCCTAAGCAACGCCCGGGTGCTGGCCAATCTCATCGCCTCTGGCCTGCTGGAGCGGTTTCCGCGCCTGAACTTCGTCTCGGTGGAGAGCGGGATCGGCTGGATTCCGTTCATCCTCGAGGCCCTGGACTATTCGATCAAGGAGTCGGGCGCCGCCGCGTCAGGCGCCCTGTCCATGGCCCCGATCGATTATTTCCGCCGCCAGGTGTTCGCCTGTTTCTGGTTCGAGCACGACGATCTGGTCGCCCAGGTTCGCCGCGTGGGGGTGAACAATGTCATGTTCGAGACCGATTTCCCGCACCCGACCTGTCTTTACCCAAGCCCACTGGAACGCGGGGCGGATGCGCTGGCCGCCTTCACGCCGGAGGAACG
>DASXMK010000235.1:0-3223 GCA_036495705.1 Caulobacteraceae bacterium
AAGCGCGGCATCGTCGGCACCAACGCCACCTATCACGGCAACAGCGAGCTGGTCGGGGCCCTGACCCGCACTGGCGGCCACCAGCCGCACGACCCGGATCTGCGCACCTTCCCCTTCCCGCAGAGCTATCGTCCGCCTACGGACGTCGGGTTTTACCTGAACGCCCTGGAGGCCGCCATCGCCGACCTGGAGGCGAGCGGGGCCGGCCTGGCGGCCCTGATCGTGTGTCCGATTTTCGCCAACGAGGGCCTGCCCGACGTCCCGGCCGGGTTCATGGCCGCCGCGGCCGAGAAGGTCCGCGCCGCCGGGGGCCTGGTCATCGCCGACGAGGTCCAGGCCGGCTATGGCCGCACCGGCCGTTGGTGGGGCTATGAGGGGGCCAGTTTCACCCCCGACATCGTGGTCACCGGCAAGCCGATGGGCGCGGGCCTCCCGCTGAGCGCGGCGGCGGCCAGCCGGGCCCTGGTCGAGGGCTTCCGCGCCCAAACCCGCTATTTCAACACCTTCGCCTCCTCGCCCCTGCAGGCGGCGGTGGGCATGGCGGTGCTGGACGTCATCGAAACCGAAGGCCTGGTGGAGAGCGCCGGGGCGGTGGGGACCGAACTGAAAAGCGCGTTGAAAGCGCGCGCGGACGCCAGCCCGCACATTGGCGACGTGCGCGGGACGGGCCTGTTCCTCGGCCTCGAGATGGTGATCGACAAAACCGGCCAGGCCCCCGACCGGGCGCGGGCCGTGTGGCTGGTCAATCGGCTGAAGGACCTGGGGTTCCTGACCAGCAACGCCGGGGCGGCCGGCAACGTGGTCAAGATCCGCCCGCCGCTGGTGTTCTCCCACGCCAACGCCGAGGCGTTCCTGGCCGCCTGGGACCAGGCCGTGGCGGAGGTGAGGTGATCAACACCAGATCCTCCCCCGTTCACGGGGGAGGGGGACCCCGAAGGGGTGGAGGGGGCGACGGCGACAACGTGCGGTCCTCGCCCCCCTCCCGGCCGGGAGTTTACCCCGGGCGGGCCGCGCCAGCGGCGCGACCCGGGGGCCGGCCCTCCCCCCGCTGCGCAGGGGGAGATCAAGTTTGAGCGACGAGGAAGGGGCGGCCCGTCAGGCCCTGGCGGCGTTCGGGGTCGAGGCTAAAACCATCGAGCCGGTGGCGCGCTCGGAGAACATCACTTTCCACGTCGAAACCGCCGGCGGCGAGGGGTACGCGCTGCGCCTGCACCGGCCGGGCTACAACACCCTCCCCGAACTGATTTCCGAGCGCGTATGGACCCGCGCCCTCGCCGCAGCCGGGTTCGCCGTGCCGGTGGGGCTGAAGACCCTCGACGGGGCCGACTACGCGCCCGTGACCCTAGGAGACGGCGAGGTGCGCGAGGCCGGCCTGACCCGCTGGACCGAGGGCCAGGTGCTGCGCCGGGTCATCGAGGATGAACACCTCGACCCCGCCCCCTGGTTCGTCCGCCTGGGCGGGATCGCCGCCGACCTGCACACCCATTCGGCCGCCTGGACGCCGCCCGCCGGCTTCACCCGCCGGGTGCTGGACGCCGACGGGCTGATGGGCGAGTGGCCGTCGTGGGGGCCGTTCTGGGAGCACGCCGCCCTCACCCCCGGCGAACAGGCCCTGATGGCCGCCACCCGGGTCAAGCTGCACGCGGCCCTGAGCGCCCTGCCCCGCGACCGCCAGCACTTCGGCATGATCCACGCCGACCTGCACCACGGCAATCTGCTGATCGACGGCGACAAGCTCAGCGTCATCGATTTCGACGACGCCGCCTTCGGCTGGTATCTCTATGACCTGGCCGTGGCCCTGGTGCACCATCAGCGGCGGGAGGATTTTGCGCAGCTGCAGGGGGCCCTGCTGGCCGGCTATCGCGCCCGCCGGGCGCTCTCCGCCGAGGACGAGGCGCGGCTGCCGATGTTCCTGCTGGCGCGGCGCCTGGGGGTGATCGGCTGGCTGCACCAGCGCCCGGAGGTCGACGCCGGCGACTACCTGGCCGAAATGAAGCCCCTGACGTTGGCGCTGTGCGAAGAAGAGATCCACAGATGACACAGATGAACGCAGATTGACTGAGCGTCTTCTTGCCCGCGTCAGCGGGCTTCAACGAGATTGATTCTGGCCTGCTTCGCAGGCGTTCTTCCATCTGCGTTAATCTGTGACATCTGTGGATAAATTCTGTCCGCTGGCGCGGGGAAGAGGGGCGCAGGCCCCATCTGTGTTCATCTGTGTCATCTGTGGAAAAAGAGAAAATCCATGAAACTCTCCGGCAAGATCGTGGTGGTGACCGGGGCGGCGAGCGGCATCGGCCGGGCCCTGGCCCAGCGTTTCGCCGCCGAAGGCGCCAAACTGGTGGTCTCCGCCGACCGCGACGAAGCCGGGGCCAAAGCCAGCGCCGCCGAGACCGGCGGCATCGCCTTCACCACCGATGTCTCCAAGGAAGCCGACATAGCCGCCCTGATCGAAAGCGTGGAGCTGAACCACGGGCCGATCGACCTGTTCGTCTCCAACGCCGGCATCGGCGTCGGCGGCGGGGCGGAGGCGCCCGACGAGGCCTGGCAAAGGATCTGGGACATCAATGTCATGGCCCATGTGTGGGTGGCCCGGCACATGGTCCCGCGCATGGTCGCCCGCGGCGGCGGCTATATCCTCAGCACCGCCTCGGCCGCCGGCCTGCTCTCCCAGATCGGCTCGGCCCCCTATGCGGTCACCAAGCACGCGGCCGTGGCCCTGGCCGAATGGCTGGCCATCACCCACGGCGACGACGGCGTCAAGGTGAGCGTGCTGTGCCCCCAGGCGGTGCGCACGGCCATGACCGCCGGCAACCCCGATGGCGTGGCCAGCATCGACGGCATGATCGAGCCCGACGACGTGGCCGAGGCGGTGGTGCGCGGGCTGGAGGCCGAAACGTTCCTGATCCTGCCTCACCCGGAGGTGCTGGAGTACATGCGCCGCAAGAGCGGCGATTACGACCGCTGGCTGGGCGGCATGAGGAAGCTGAACCGGCGGTTTAGGGGCTGACTGGCCCATTTGAACCGCAGAGACGCAGAGACGCAGAGTCTCCCTGAAACCGCTCTTCCCCGCGAACGCGCGGACCCAGGCTTTTTCCTACCGTCATTACCGGGCGTCAGTCCCAGTGACGTTGAATGGCCGCGCCAGGCGCGGCCACGGTTAGGCCTGCGTTCATGGATGGCCGATCCTCCCCCGTTTACGGGGGAGGGGGACCCCATCCTCCCC
>DASXMK010000236.1:0-1798 GCA_036495705.1 Caulobacteraceae bacterium
ATCGCCACCTCATCGCGGGTGTGGGCGCGCGACTGTACGCCGGCGACCTGGCGAACATTGGCCGAGACCCGCAGCATCTCTTCACGGATCTGCGAACAATCGTAGGAGCCGTACTGCATCGGCGAAACGTAGTTGGCCGAAATCTTGTCCGGCGCGCTGGCGCACGCGGAAATGGCCCCGCAAAGGGCGATGGACAGAACACGCTTCATGAACTCCCCCCCGGGAACTGACGTGTCCCCGGCAATTACTCAGCGCACCAAATGGTCAGGCTGTCGAACGGTTCTCGCGCCGAGGGGCGTTACTGCGGCGAAATGTCCGTCAGCGGCGCCAAGCTCTTCGCAGCGCCCGATGCGGCCAGCATGGATGGCGAAGTAACCAATCCGGTCGAACAGATTACGGCGTCGAATCCGAAAAGCTGAGGTTTCGTGTTACCGTTTGGCGCGCGATCAGCCAATTCCGCGCCGATGGTGGACGGCACCGTGGGAACATCGACGGATCGCGCCTTGGATGCCGCGATGGCGGCCAGCTCCATCCTGGGCCTGTTTTCACCAGCGTCGCGGGAGCGGCTCGGGGCCTCGGGTTCCATGTTGGCGCTGGAGGCGGGCAGCCTGTTGTGCCAGCAGGGCGATCCGGGCGACGCTGTGTTCGTGGTCCTGGAAGGCGAAATCGAGATCCGAACGAGTTCTGTCGAAGGGGTCCAGGTGCGCTTCGCCAGCTTCGGCCCGACTGCGGTTGTCGGCGAAATGGCGGCGCTCGACGGTGGAGGGCGTTCGGCCGATATGGTCGCCGTGCGGCGCTCCCGGCTATGGCGAATTCCGCGGTCGATGCTGATCGAGGCGCTGCACGCCGAACCCGCCGCGGCCGTGGCGCTGGTCGCCGAATTGGCCGCGCGGCTGCGGATAGCCAACGCGGCCATGGAGGCAATGCGGACGCTCGATCTCGGCGGACGATTGGCGAGGTTGCTGTTGGAGACCATGGGCCCAAGAGCGCTCGTGCCCCTGACCCAGACGGAGATTGCCCGGCGCCTTGGCGCCTCCCGGGAAAAGGTCAACCGAAAGCTCAACACCTGGGCCCGGCGGGACTGGCTTGAGCTCACGCCGTCCGGGGTGCGCGTGATCGAGCCAGACGCCCTGACCGAACTGGTCGGAGGCGCCCAACAAGCCTGACCCCAAAGCGCGAGGTGACTGAGGTCACATCGCCCCGCTGGCCGACAGCCTAGGTCCGTCTCACCGCTTCATTTCCGAAGCGCTGAGGAGGCGACCAAAATGAGAATCCCTATCGTCTTTATACTGACCTTCGCCGCTGTTGTGGCTGTCGGTTTGGTTTATGGTCCTTCGGTGTTTGCCGCGGAAGACGACGTGGTCTCCACGACCGTATCCTACAGCGACCTCAACCTAGCCACCGCTGATGGCGCCGAGATCCTGCTTCAGCGCATCAGCCGAGCGGCGGAGCAGGTGTGCGCACCCAAGGCCGACATTGGCGACTACACCGGCCGCGCCGTTTGGAATGACTGCGTGGTCACGAGAATCGAAAGCGCCGTGACCAGGTTGGGTTCGCCGATGGTTACGGCCGCTTATGCCGGAAAGCGGTCCAGCAAGACGCAGTTGGCCGGCCGCTGATCCCCTCCCCTGCACTCGGCCCGGCGGGCGACGGCCGATAAGCCGCCGCCCGCTTTTTTTGCCCCTGTTCCGCGCGCCGTTCTCCCGCCCACGGGCCGCCGCTCGCCGCCCTTGCCAGGCGGCGGCCTGGCCGCGTTGAGCCTTTCCTGCCTTTCCGGTTCATCCGGTCGAGCGACGGC
>DASXMK010000237.1:0-3807 GCA_036495705.1 Caulobacteraceae bacterium
CCATGCTCGATTTTCATCGCATGGGCGTTCCGGTTGTCGATTACGGCAATAACATCCGCCAGATGGCCAAGGACGAAGGCCTGGCCGAGGCCTTCGACTTTCCGGGCTTCGTGCCGGCCTACATCCGGCCCCTGTTCTGCCGAGGAGTCGGGCCGTTCCGCTGGGCGGCGCTCAGCGGCGACCCCGAGGACATCTACCGCACCGACGCCAAGGTGAAGGAACTCATGCCCCACGATGCGCACCTGCATCACTGGCTCGACATGGCGCGGGCCAGGATCAAGTTCCAGGGCCTGCCGGCGCGCATCTGCTGGGTAGGCCTGGGCGATCGCCATCGCCTCGGCCTGGCGTTCAACGCCATGGTGGCCAGCGGCGAGCTTTCAGCCCCGGTGGTCATCGGCCGCGATCATCTGGATTCCGGCTCGGTGGCTTCGCCGAACCGCGAGACCGAGGCCATGGCCGACGGCTCCGACGCGGTATCGGACTGGCCGCTGCTGAACGCCCTCGTCAACTGCGCCAGCGGCGCGACCTGGGTGTCCATTCACCACGGCGGCGGCGTCGGCATGGGCTATTCCCAGCACGCCGGCATGGTCGTGGTCTGCGATGGGACCGAGGCCGCGGCCCGGCGCATCGCGCGGGTGCTGTGGAACGATCCGGCCACCGGCGTCATGCGCCACGCCGACGCCGGCTATGAGGCCGCGCTCGCCTGCGCCCGCGAGCACGTCCTGGACCTGCCGGCGATCCTCTGCGCTCCGGCCTAGGCTCCGAGGCCAGCTAGACCTCGGCCTTGGCGGCGGGATCGCCGATCGCGTTCAGCCTGGCCAGGGATTCCGCCGGCAGCTCGATGCTCGCTGCCATCAGGTTCTCGCGCAGGTGCGCGAGCGACGAGGTGCCGGGGATCAGGAGGATGTTGGCTGAGCGATGCAGCAGCCAGGCCAGCGCCACTTGCATGGGCGTGGCGCCAATTTCAGCGGCCACCTCCGAGAGGGCCGCCGACTGTAGCGGCATGAACCCGCCAAGGGGGAAGAAGGGCACATAGGCGATGCCGAGAGCGGCCAGCTCGCCGATCAGGGCGTCGTCGTCGCGGTGCGCAAGATTGTAATAGTTCTGGATACACACGACCGGAGCGATCCTGCGGGCCTGCGCGAGCTGCGCGGAGCTCACGTTGCTGAGGCCCAACTGGCGGATCAGCCCTTGCCGCTGGAGGTCGGCCAAAGCCGCGAACGGTTCCTCGATCGAGCCTTCGCTCGGCCCCTGAAGGCCGCCGACGCGCAGATTGACGACATCGAGCGCTTCGATACCGAGATTCCGTAGGTTGTCATGAACCCCGCGCGTGAGATCGGCCGGCGTCAGGGCCAGTATCCACGAGGCGTCATCGCCGCGCACCGCCCCGACCTTGGTCACGATGACCAGATCGTCCGGATAGGGATGCAGCGCCTCGCGGATCAACTGGTTGGTGACATGCGGGCCGTAGAAGTCGCTGGTGTCGATGTGGTTGACCCCGCTCGCCACCGCGTGACGCAGCACCGCGAGCGCGGCGGCGCGATCCTTGGGCGGCCCGAACACGCCAGGCCCGGCCAGTTGCATCGCCCCATAGCCCAGGCGGTTGACGCTGCGTTCGCCGAGGCGGAAAGCGCCGGCGGCGGTGATCTCGGTCATGGCGGATCTCCTATTGGCCCTGCCGCGATATGGACACACCCGCGCCGCGCGATAACCCTGTATAATCGGCACGGTCTGTGCGGGATGGCGAACAATGGCGAGTGACCTGAACGATCTCTCCGCCTTCGTGGGCGTGGTGCGCGCCGGCGGCTTTCGCGGCGCCGGGCGGGTGAGAGGCGCGTCCGCGTCCAGCCTGAGCGAAGCGGTGCGGCGGCTGGAGACCGAGCTCGGTGTCCGCCTGCTCAACCGCACCACCCGCAGCATCGCCCCGACCGAAGCCGGCGCGCGCCTGTTTGAGCGCCTGGCGCCGGCGCTTGGCGAGATCGAGGCGGCGAGCGATGTCGTCAACGCCTTTCGCGACCGGCCGAGGGGAACGCTGCGGCTCAACGTTCCGGGCGCCGTGGCCGTCCTCGTGCTGCCGGCGATCGTTCCACCCTTCCTTCAGGCCTATCCCGACATCCGGCTGGAGGTGATCGTCGAGGAGAGCTTCGTTGACGTTCTGGCGGCGGGCTGCGACGCCGGCGTCCGTTACGAGGAGCGCCTCGAGCAGGACATGATCGCCGTCCCCATCGGTCCGCGCGTCCAGCGTTTCGCCACCGCGGCGTCGTCCGCCTATCTTGACGCCCGCGGCCGCCCGGAACACCCCCGCGACCTGCTTGGCCACGCCTGTCTGCGCGGTCAGTTCGCCAGCGGGTCGGCCCCGAGCTGGGAGTTCGAGCGCGCGGGCGAAGTGGTGCGGGTCGATCCCGCCGGGCCGCTGCTGGTGCGGATCGGCGCCGGGGTGGACCTGATCTTGAGCGCCGCGATCGCCGGGGTAGGCGTCATCCAGATGTTCGAAGGCTGGCTGCGCCCGGCGCTCGACAGCGGCGCGCTGGAGCCGGTGCTCGAGCCCTGGTGGCCGAGCTTCTCAGGGCCTTTCCTGTACTATCCCGGCCGACGCCACCTGCCCGCGCCGCTGCGCGCGTTCGTCGATTTCATCAAGCATTGATGCGGCTCGCGCGCGAACCGGCCTGCCGGCAAAATTCCTCGGCCTAGTCCCGGGGCGGCCGGCCGGTGACGCGCCGCAGCGCCCGGCGCAAGGAGTCCAGGCGAAACTCAGCCAGGAAGAAACCCCCGGCGACGCCGATCATCAGCGCCACGAAGGCATGGTCCAGGTCGAGCGTTCCACCAGCCAAGGTCGCCAAATAATGTGCACCCAACACGTTTCGCCGCTCCTCTCCGACTGCCGGGACGTCATAATCGTTGACGTGGCGCCAATGAGGCGCGCGTGCGGAATTATTCCGCATCATCGGCCTTATTGCGCACTGGCCGGGCACGGCGCCTAAAATTGGGGCGCAGTGAACGAGTCAGAGCGAAGCTATTGGCCTAAGGCGTCGTGTTAGCCGGCGCGGCAGGTGCGGCTGAGGCGGGCGCTTCCTCGTTCATGCCGCCTTTCATATGGTGGCGCCACATGCCGGCGGGGGCGAATAACGCGAACACAACGCAGACGACCGCCAGGAAGGCCAGCCAAGCCCCGAGGATCTTTCCGGCGAGCCTGAGCCAGCCGCTAGCCTTGGTCGCCACAAACCATACGAAAAACGCCAGCACTGCGATGGCGGTCGCGTGCAGCAACCCGCCAACAAGCATGAATGGGTGCATGAGCTTTCCTCCAGCGAATTGGGCCGATCGCGGTTCGCCCGCCTGAGCCGTTCGCCGCCGGTCCCATACAACAAGATGAGGCCGGGCGCATCGCCTTGCCAAGCTAGCGAGACCGGCAGCCAACCCTACAACCCAGGTAGTACGGCAGAGTTCCCTGAATCTAGCCGAGCAATTTGCGCTTCTGGGCCTCGAACTCGTCGGCAGTGATGACACCGCGGTCGCGCAGGATACCGAGCTTGGCCAGTTCCTCCGAGACGCTGGCGATGCCACGCCGGCCAGGGTCCGCGGGTTTGGCGGCCGGGACGATCGTGGTCACGATCGTGCTTTTGACCGCCGGCGGCCTTGGCCGAAGAGTCTGATACAGCAACAGACCGCCTCCCCAGGCGATAAACAGGAACCCGAGCACGGCCATGTTGGGCGAGCGGTTCATGAACAGCAGATCGACCACCCCAACGCTGATCAGGAAATACGGGGTCCATTTCATGGGCATGGGCCGCATCGATGCATCGTCCG
>DASXMK010000238.1:0-9824 GCA_036495705.1 Caulobacteraceae bacterium
ATCAGTCCGAGATCGACCTCTCCGCCCCCGGCTGTGTCCATGCCGACACGATGGCCAGGATCGCTGTGGAAGTCGAGGGTCGTGCTCTAAAGGCTCGCCGAACGCGCCAGCGCCAGAGGGGCCAGCCGGGCGAGCCGCGCCGCCATCGCCGCCTGACCGGCGGCGTCGACGATCAGATCCTGGCGCACCTCGAGCTCCAGCATTTCGCAACCCTGGGTGCGGACGTGGAACGGGGCGGTGAAATCGGCGCCGTCCATGGCGTAGGGCTGGTTATCGCCAACCTTGAGGTCGCCTTCGGCGCGCAGCAACGTCAGCATCGTCCGGCTGACGGCCGAGTCCCCGAGGTGCAGGACCCCGACGTCCCACGGACGCGCCGCCCCGCCCAAGCTGGGGGTGAAGCTGTGCTGGCAAACCAGCACCGTTTGTAGCCCCGCCCCGCGCCGCGCCGCCAGCGCCCGACCGATGCGATCATGGTACGGCCGGTGGATCTCGCGCACCCGCGCCGCGCGCTCCTCGGGCGTCAGGCCACGGTTGCCCGGCACGGTCACGCCGTCGGAAACCTCGACGATGGCGCCGGCCTGATCGGGGGCCCGATTGCAATCGATCACCAGCCGCGAATAAAGCTGGCTGATCACCTGCGCCCCCAGAGGGTCGGCCATCCGCCGAGCCAGCTCCAGGGCGCCGATGTCATAGGCGATGTGCAGATCGAACGCGGTCTCGGCCAAGCCCAGCCGGTCCAGCCTTTTCGGTGTCGCCCGCCCGGCGTGATCGACCACGATCAGGAACGGCGAATCCGAGCCCGCGCCCGAAACCTGGACGGGCGCGGGATCCTCCCGGCCCAGAAGGGAGTATAGTGTCATTGGCGCGCCCCGCCCGGGTCGCCGGTCCAGTTCAGTCCAGGGTCAGGCATGCACATTCGCGTCGGATACGACATCGTTTACGACTGCCCGGGCCCAACACCGATGTCGCTGATGCTGAGCTTGAGGCCTGAGCGTCGCTCTGACTTGGTCACGCCCGAAGTGATGCGCATCGAGCCGGAGATTCCGGCGCGGACGCGGCTGGATGAATTCGGCAATGTCTGCACCCAGCTGGTCGCGGGGCAAGGTCCGGTTCGCTTCAGCGCCGACTTCATTGTTTCCGACTCCGGCCAGCCCGACCCCGATTGCACCGCGGCCGCTCAGCATCCGGTGGACGAACTGCCCGATAACCTGTTCGTCTATCTGCTCGCCAGTCGCTATTGCGACGTTGACCGCCTCAGCCCCTTGGCCTGGTCGCTGTTCGGCCATATCCCACCCGGCGGGGCGCGGGTGCAGGCCATCTGCGACTATGTGCACGACCGCATCGCCTTTGATTATCTGAGCGCCAAGCCGACCCGGTCCGCGTCGGAGGCCAACGATGAGCGCGTCGGCGTATGCCGGGACTTCGCCCACTTGGCCATCGCCCTGTGCCGAAGCATGCATATCCCGGCCCGCTATTGCACCGGCTATCTGGGCGATATCGGCGTGCCGGCGACCCCATTTATGGACTTTTCCGCCTGGTTCGAGGCTTGGCTAGGCGGCGCCTGGCGCACTTTCGACGCCCGCCACAATATTCCGCGCGTCGGCCGCATCGTCATGGCCTATGGACGCGACGCCACCGAAACCGCCATCAGCACCACCTTTGGGCAGACTTACTTGGCGCGCTTCGACGTCATCGCCGAAGAGGTGATCTCCGGTTTTAGTCGCGCCACCGGCTGAGCGCCGGTCCGAGCGCCTGGGCAAGGGGGTCCAACCAGGGCTCGTAGTTGCGCCACTGCTCGAGGCCGTCGCGGAAGATCGGCCGCCGCACCTGTTCCGAACTGGCGGTGCGCACCGCCCGCTCGTTCTCGTAGAACCTCAGGCACCCGGGCTCGAACGGGAGGCCGCAGTAGTCCAGCAGCCGGCGCGTCTCGGCCTCGATGTCTTCGACCATGTCCTCATAGATCACGCGATGGACGCGGCCCGGCAGCGCGACATCGAAATGGGCCATCAGCTCCACATAATCCCGATAGTATCGGCCCGCGTCGGTGAGGTCGTAGGAAAAGGCGTGGCCGCGGGCGAAGTGCTGTTTGAAGGCGGAGAAGCAGGCCGCCATCGGATGCCGACGCGCATCGATGATTTTCGCGTTCGGCAGGATCAGGTGGATGAACCCGATATGCATGAAGTTGTTCGGCATCTTGTCGATGAAGCGCGTTCGGCCAAGCTTTCGGTACACCTGCGTGCGATCCAGATAGTTTCGTCCGTATTCCTCGATTTCCGCAGCGCTCAGTTCCCCGATCACATCCGGATACGGAGTGTCACGCCGGCGGCGCGTCGCGCGCTTGAACTCGCCCGCGATGGCGCCGATCTCGGGCAGCTCCATGGTGCCCTCCACCGCGGAGTGGCTGGCCAGGATCTGTTCGATCAGAGTCGAGCCCGACCGCGGTAGTCCGACAATGAACACCGGCGCGGCCGAATCCGTCCCCCAGCCTGCTCGGTGGGCAAAAAATGTCTTTGAATATAGAGCTTTGGATCGGGCGACCGCAGACTCCGTTTCATCGGCCTGGTAAGGGTGAGACGCGCGCCTCAGGCGGGCGCCATCGGCATAGTGGGCAAAGGCCGCATCGAATTGACCGGCGTCTTCCCGCGCCTTGCCGAGGGCGAAATGCAGATGCAAACGGTCCTCGGCGGAAATCTCCTGCCGCCCAAGCTGGGCCTCCATCGCCGCGACTTCATCGTCCGTGAACGGTTCGGTCTTGAGATTGGCCAGACTCCAATAGGCGTCGCCGAGGCCGGGCTCTAGGTCGATGGCGCGCTTGTAGGCGGCCACGGAGTCCGACCGCCGCCCGCCGGTGCGCAACACGTGTCCGTAGCTGAGCCACATCCGCGCCTGGCGCGGAAATTGATCAAGCAGCTCACGGTAGATCTCGATCGCCCGGGCGTACTCCCCGGTCAGCGCCAAGCTGGCGGCCAACAGATTGCGGTAACTGGGCTCCTGGGGGTCGACCTGACGCAGGCGCTCGAGGTGCGCGACCGCCTCGGCGCCCTTTTGCTGACGATGGAGCACGATGGCCAGGTTGTAGCGCGCGCCGTCGAAGCTGGGGCTAAGCTCCAGGCAGCGGGTCAGCAGGGCCTCGGCGTCGGCCAGGCGGCCCAGCCGCGTTCCCGCCTCGGCCAGCATGCGCATGGCGGCGACGTCAGTAGGCTCGGCCTTCAAACGCGCGCGAAGCAACTGCTCGGCGACGTCCAGCCGGTCGTCGCAAAGGGCCTCGGCCGCTTGCCGCAGGGCGGGATCGCTCACGCCGGCGCGCAACAGCTCCGAGTAAGCCGCGTCGGCGCCGGCGGCGTCGCCCTCAATGAACAGCTGGTCGCCGATCGCCCGCCAGGCCTGCGGCAGATCCCGCTTGAGAGCGACCGCATGGCGCAACGGGGCGAGCGCCGCCCTGCCCTCGCCCAACGCCGCGAGGGCCAGGCCCAACTCCAGGTGGGTGTGCGGCGAGCGCGGCTGCGCATCGGCGAGGGGTTCAAGAACCGCTCGCGCTCCGGCGGCGTCGCCCCGGCGGCGCAAAGACGCGCCGAGGATCATCAGGGCCCGCGGGTCGGACGGCGCCGCGTTCAGAATCTCCCGCGCCTGACGCTCGGCCAGCGCCGGCTCGGGCTCAAGCAGCCGCGCGGCGTGGGCCAGGGCGGCGTCGAGAGAAGCGACAGGCCCCTCGGTCATGAGCGCCCTATACCACCGGCGGTCGCCGGCGTGGCGTCTAGAACTTCTGGCCGACCCGCAGGCCGATCGTGAGCGGCTGGGTCGGGATCACATAGACCGCCGGCGGGACGCCCGGATAGCCCGGCGCACAGACCGCGGTGGTGCACGGCGTGAAACGATCGATCTGGCCACGCTCGTCGAAAGCGTTCTTCACGAACAACTCCACCGAGGACTTGTCGTGCTCGGCCCCCACGGAGAAGTCCACCGTGGCGTATCCCGGCATGGTCCCGAGATTGGCGTTGTCGGCCGAGAACACCGCCGGCAGGCGCGAAGTCTGGTAGCCCACCGAGACCTGTGCATGGCCGTCCCAGCCCATGATCGGGAAGGTGTAGCGTGCGGTGACCGTGCCCTTGAACTTGGGCGTAAAGGCCAGCTGCTGACCTTTGGGCGCCAACACCGGATTGCTCCCACAGGCGCCATGAATGACGTTGCCGTTCGGGTCGGTGCAGAAATCGGCCGCCAGTTCGGCGTCGTTGTAGGCCCCGGCCGCCGAAATCGTCAGGCTCGGCGTCGCCCGCCATTCGATGTTCGACTCCGCCCCCAGGATCCGCGCTGACGGCGCGTTCTGGATGATCGTCAGGCTGTTGATGCCGAGGTAGGCGAACTGGAAGTTGTTCCATTCCTCGTCATAGAGAGCGCCATTGAAGTTCAGCGAGCGGTCGAGCCAGCTGGTCTTCCAGCCGACTTCGTAGCTGGTCAGGGTGTCGGCCTGATAGGGCGGGATGAGGCCGCCGCCGTTGCGGTTCACACCGCCCGGCCGGAAGCCGGTGGCGTAGGTGAAATAGACCAGTTTGTTCGGATCGATCCGCCAGGTGAGGTTGACCTTGTGCGTCTCCCCGGAGGCTTTGGTGTCCTTGTCGAGGTTGACGCACGGAGCGTCGCGGAAGGAGCGGCCGGGCTCGCAGTTCTGACCCTGCATGCCGAACCCGGTGTTGGTGCCGAAGAAATTATCGAAGTTCTGGCTGTAGCCGTAAAAGCCGAACAGCGAATTGTCGTAGTGGTAGTAGCGGATGCCGCCGGTGATGGTGAGCTGCGGCGTGATGTCGAACGAGGCCTCGCCGAAGGCCGCCTCGTCGCGGTCGACGCGGTCCTGGTCGGTCAGCCACAGGGTCTGGGCCCAGCCGGGCACCGCGAGTGGAACCAAGCCTGTTCCAAAGACATCGGCGGCCCCGAAGCCCTGCACGACATAGTCCTGGATGATCCAGTGACTCTGCCGTTCCTGGAACAGCCCGGCGATGACCCGGAACCGGTCGGTGGCCGGCGAGGCGATGCGAAGTTCGTTGCTGCCTTTTTCGTATCGATCCCGACCGACGATGAACTGTGATGGATTGGCCAATGGGAGGCCATCCTGGCCTGTCCAGTAGGCCCCATAACCGGAGGCCTGGTCATAGGCGACCGAGTAGTCGGTGTAATCCGATAGGGAATCGACCCAGCGGTGGAAATAGCCCCCGGCGTAGGTGAGGTCGAAGCGGCCGATCTTGCCGTTAATGGTCAGAGCCGCCTGGTACCAGCGATCATGCTGACTGTCGGGTTGGAAGCGCTGCACCTGCAAGTCGCCGACCGCCGGATTGTAACCGAAGAAGCCGTTGGCGCGCTGATCCTGGGCGATGATCGACGGCGTAATCGACCAGTTATCGTTGATGTCGAATTTGAGGGCGGCGCGGCCGCCGTAGGTTTCGACCGGGTTGAAATCCTTCTTCACCTGAGCCGCGTTGTTGATCACGCTGCCGGCGGTCACGTAGGGGCGCGTTCCCGGCACATTGTCGATGAACCCGGGGTCGTACTCGTCGAACGCCACCAGGCGGACGGCGATCCGGTCGGTGATGGGGATGTTGACGAAACCCTCGAGCACATAGCCCTCGCCGCCGTGATCGACCCAATTGCCGGTGACGTCGAGCGCGCCGCTGAAACCGGCCGTGGACGGCTTGTTGGTGATTATCCGCACCGTGCCGGCTTCAGAACTGGCCCCGTAGAGCGTGCCTTGCGGCCCTTCGAGCACCTCGACCCGGGCGATGTCATAGATGTGCACATCGAGTGAGCCGTTGATGGTCGTAACCGGCTGTTCGTCGAGATAGGTGCCGACAATCGGCTCTGGCCCCGAATGGTTGGCGTTGCCGCCGTCGGAGACGCCGCGGATGTAGATCGAGTTCTGGCCCGGAGCAAAAGTCTGGATCGATACCGACGGCAGGAATTTCACATAATCCTGAAATTGGGTGATGTGCAGCTCATCGAGCTTCTTGGTGTCGATGGCGGTGATGCTCATCGGCACCTTCTGCAGGTTCTCCGAGCGCTTTTCGGCGGTGACAACGACTTCGCCGATCACTGTGGCTCCGCTGGCGGCGGCGGCGTCGGCGGCGCGGGCCGTTCCGGCCGTCAGGCAGGTGGACGCCAGGAGCATGGCAACGCCCGCGGGCGCGAGGCCGACGTGTTTGGCGAGGAACACCGTTTTCATGATCAACCCCCGGGCTTTACGCCTTGATGGTCAAGGTCTCGCGCGGTGCGCGCGGCGCGTCAAGATTGGCGCCCGGGCGGAGGCCAATAGTCTCTCGCCCTGTGACGAATTTGCCCTAAGGATGCGCGCCTTGAGGACATTATCGGCGATAAACGGAGACGGCGGCTCATGAAGGACTTCAGCGGCAAGATCGCGGTGATCACCGGCGGCGGGACCGGCATGGGCCGCGAACTCGCCCGGCAACTGGCGGCGGAGGGCTGCAACGTCGCCATGTGCGATGTCTCGGCGGTCAACATGGCGGCGACCAAGGCCCTGTGCGAGGCCGGCGCGCCGCAGGGAACCCGGGTCACGACCACCGTCGCCGACGTCTCCGATGAGAGCCACATGAACCGTTTCCGCGACGACGTCGCCCGCGACCAGCACACCGACAAGGTCCATCTGCTGTTCAACAACGCCGGCATCGGCGGCGGCGGCAGCCTGGTCGCCGGCGACCGGGCGCAGTGGGAGCGGACTTTCAATGTCTGCTGGGGCGGGGTTTACAACGGCGTGCGCGCCTTCATGTCGATGCTGACCGCGGCCGACGAGGCGCACATCGTCAACACCAGCAGCGTCAACGGCTTCTGGGCCTCGATCGGTCCGGGCGTGCCCCATACTGCCTACGCCGCCGCCAAATTCGCCGTCAAAGGCTTCACCGAGGCGTTGATCACCGACCTGGCGGTCAACGCGCCGCACGTGAAGTGCTCGGTGGTCATGCCCGGCCACATCGGCACCGACATCGTCGCCAATTCGCGCAAAGTGCTGTCGGGGGACGATTCCGACACGCCGGACGCCTGGGTGATCGAAATCACCCGCAACCGGATGCGGGCGGCCGGCATGCAGGTCGACGCCCTGTCTGACGCCGATATCGCGGCCATGGCCGCCGAGGCCGCGCGCCGGTTCCGCGACGAGGCCCCGACCACCGCCGCCCAGGCCGCCACCATCATCCTCGATGGGGTCAGGGCCGAGCGTTGGCGGATTCTGGTCGGGCGCGACGCCGAGGTGATCGACACCCTGGTCCGGGCCGATCCCGAGCACGCCTATGACGCTGGCTTTTTCCAGAACATGGCGCGCGAGGCGGGCTGGCGCCTCGGGAGCTGAACTCCTCCCCCTCGATGGGGGAAGTGGCGCGAAGCGCCGGAAGGGGTGAGGCGACCCCGGACGGCTTTGCCGTCTCGGCGCTCCACGTCAAGGGGAGGGAGGGACCAGAGATCGCCCGGCGGCCTCGTAGATGGCGTCGATCACGGCCATGTTGGCGATGGCGTCGGCCCCACCGGTCAGAGGCTGGACGGCGCCGGTCATGACCTCATGCAGATGGATGAGTTGGGCGGCGTAGGTGCTGGGACCGTCGGCGCCGTGTTGGCGGCTCTGGCCATCGATCACGGTGGTGAAGCGGCAGCCGAGTTGCGGGGCGAGGAAGTTGACGATCTCCAGGAACCCGCGCGATCCGGCGACACTCAGCGTGGCTCGGGGTGCGGCGGCGGTCATGGAGCAGGCCACCTCGCCGGTGACGCCGTTGGGAAATTCCAGCCTTGCGCGCGTGGCCGCGTCGACCCCGTGCTCGAACACCGCCTCAGCGGCCACCACCCGTGGTTCGGCTCCGACCACCGACCGCACGGCGTGCACGGTGTAGGTCCCAAGGTCCATCAGCGCCCCGCCGCCCTGGTCCGCCCGCCAGCGCAGCTCGCCTGGCGTGCGCAGGATCGGGACCTCGAAAATCGCCGCCGCCGAATGCAACTCGCCAAGCGCGCCTTCCCGGGCGAGGGCGACGGCCGCGCGCATAACGTTGTGAAAGCGATAGTGGAACGCCTCGAGCAGCAAGCGGCCAGTATCGTGCGCGGCCTGCACCATGGCCCGCGCTTCGCCGGCGTCCTTGGCGAACGGCTTCTCGCACAGGACCGCCTTGCCGGCCTCGAGGGCGGCGATGGTCCAGTCCTTGTGAGCCGCCGGCGGCAGGGCGTTGTAGATCAGGTCCAGGTCGTCGCGCCGCACCAGGGCGGCGTAGTCCGCCTCGACGCCGGCGATCGCGTGTTCGGCGGCGTAGGCCCGGGCGCGCTCGACATCGCGGGCGGCGACGGCCGTCACAACGAAGTTCGGATTGTCCCGCGCCGGCGTGATCACCGCGGTCGGCGCGATGCGCGAGGCGCCCAGCAGTCCGATGCGCACAGGCCCGCTCATGGCTTTGCCTCCGATGCCGTTCCACTGTAGCCGCTGTCGCGCGAAAAGAGGGACAGTTCATGGCCAGCCCCGATCTCGATCTACGTCGGCGCGAGGCCCTTTTCGAGGCGCTGGCCTCAGGCGTGTTCGATGTGGCGATCATCGGCGGCGGCATCACCGGGGCTGGGGTGGCCCGGGACGCGGCCCTGCGGGGTCTGACCGTCGCTCTCGTCGAAGCCGGTGACTTCGCCTACGGAACCAGCAGCCGGTCGTCGAAGATGATCCACGGCGGCCTGCGCTACCTGGCCCAGGGCGACTTGGCCCTGGTCCGCGAGGCGGCCAGCGAGCGCAAGATCGTGCAGGCCATCGCCCCGCATCTGGCGGTAGAGACGCCGTTCGTCATCCCGGCCCGTAGCGCCGCCGCCATCGCCAGGCTGCGCGCCGGCCTGTGGACGTTCGAGAAGCTGGGCGGCGTCCCCAGGGCCAAGGCCCATCACCTGTGGTCGGCCGCCGAGCTCGGCGAGCGCGAGCCGGCGCTCGACGCCACCGGCCTGGCCGGCGCCGTGGTCTACCCGGAGTACCTGACCAACGACGCGCGCCTGACCCTGGCCAACGTGCGCAGCGCCGTCGCCGCCGGGGCGCTGGCGTTGAACTACGCCAAGGTGGAGGGGATCATCGTCGAGGGCGGCAGAGCGGTGGGGCTCGAGGTAGCCGACGTCTCGCCGAGCGGCGCGGCGCGGCGGGTGCGGCTTTCCGCCCGGGTCATCGTCAATGCGGCCGGGCCGTGGGTCGACGCGGTGCGGGCGATGGAAGCCGCCGGCGGCGCACCCAGGCTGGCCTTGTCACGCGGCGTGCATCTGGTGATCCCGCGCCGTCGCGCTCCGGTGGAGCGGACCGTGATCGTTCCGGCCGGCGGCGGCCGCAGCATCTTCGTCGTGCCCAAAGGTGAGGCGACTTACATCGGCACGACCGACACCTTCCATCCCGACGCCGAAACCTGGCCCCCGATCACCCGGGCCGACGCCGACTATCTGCTGGCCGCGGCCAACGCCCGCCTGGCCGGACCACCGATCACGCTTTCGGACATTGTCGCCGCGTGGTCTGGCGTTCGGCCCCTGGTGGGCGAGGCGGGCAAGGGCGCTTCGGAAACCTCACGGCGGGACGAGATATGGACCGGACCAGCCGGGGTGCTGTCCATCGCCGGGGGCAAGCTGACCGCCTACCGCCGGATGGCCGAACGCGTGGTGGACAGGGTCGAGGCGGCCTTGGGCCGAACGCCCAGCCCGTGCCGAACCGCCCGCCTGCCCCTGGTCGGGGGCGAGGTCTCGCCCGAAGCCGTGCGCAGGCAATTGCAAGACCAGGGCCTTGGTGATGTCGCGGTCCAGCGCCTGACGGGACTCTATGGGGCGGAGGCCCCGGGAGT
>DASXMK010000239.1:0-2449 GCA_036495705.1 Caulobacteraceae bacterium
CTTCGGGACACTTCCCCCCGATGCGGGGGGAAGAGAGGTCCTGTTAGCGCTTCAGCATCGGCTGGCCCTGGTGGGCCACCAACAGGTCGTGCATGTCCTCGGCGTGCTCCTCCTCCACGGAGAGGATCCATTCCAGCATCCGCCGCGTCGAGGGGTCCTTGTCGCCGAAATAGCGGATCAGTTCGCGGTAGTGGTCGACGGCGATGCGCTCGGCGATCAGGTTCTCCTTGATCATCTCCACCAGGTTGCCGCCGACGGCGTATTCCGAGTCCGAACGGCCGAGCAGGCCCTCCGGGCTGAAATTCGGCTCGCCGCCCAGCTGGGTGATACGATGGGCCACGGCCATCATGTGCTCCTGCTCTTCCTTGGCGTGCTGGGCGAACTCCTGGCGCGGGCCCTCGCTGGACAGGCGCTGGGCCATCAGGGAATGGTTGGTGTAGCGCAGCACGCACACCAGTTCGGTGGCCAGCACCGACTGCAGGATGTCGACGGTCTTTTCCGGATCGCCGCCGTAGTTCGAGCCCAGGGGACCGGTCTCCAGGTGCTGGCGGGCCCGCTTGCGCAGGGTCTTGACGTCCGAGAGGAACGGCGTGGCGGCGTCGTCGGCCATGGCGGGTCTCCTTGAAGACAAACGCAAGCGCCCCCGGACACGCCAATGCCTGCCCCCGGATGAGGTTCCCCGCTGCGGCTTGACGGCAGGCGCATCGTCGACTGCGCCGTCCTGGCGCTCTTCGTCTGATGCTCGGGAACCGTTAAGCCTCAAACCTGTTGCGGTCCAGTTAGGGGGGCGCCATCGAAGCAGGGACGCCACATGCCAAAACTCCCGATCACCATCGCCGCCGCCGCGGCCCTCTGCGCCATACCGATGCTGAGCGCCGCCCAGATGTCGGGCTCAAGCCAGGCTCCGACCGCCGCCTCGCCTATGCCGGGCAGCCCGGAGAGCGCGCCGCCGGCGAGCACGGCCAAACCGAAGGCCGCAACCAGCGCCAAGGGCGCGGCCGCCAACACCGGCACGGCCGCCAACACCAGCGCCACCGGCGCCGCCCTCAGCGCCGGCATGACCGTCAAGGACAACACCGGCGTCTCCATCGGCCAGATCTCCAAGCTCGACAGCGTCAACGGCACGCAGATGGCCACCATCAAGATGGGCGCGCAGAGCTTCCAGGTGCCGGCCGCCAGTCTGGCCGCCGCCAACGGCGCGGCGACGATCAACCTCACCCAGGCGCAGATCCAGGCCCAGCTGCCCTCGAAGTAGAGACGCGTCGCCCCAGGCTCCCTCCACCCCTTCCCCTCAGGGGGAAGGAGAGGCGTTGCACGGAAAAATTGGCGCTGCGCGGGAACCGTCAAGCTCCAACCGGTTTACGGTCAGGCTGGGGGCGCGCCATTAAGAGGTGACGCCCATGCCAAGACTTTCGATCCGTCTCGCCGCCGCAGCGGCCATCTGCGTCGTGCCGTTCCTCGGCTTCGCTCAGGTGCGTGGCGCGCCGACGGCGTCTTCGCCGGCGCCGAGCGCGACCTACCCGCAGAGCACGGCGCCTTCGACCACCGACACCATGGCCCCCACCGGGACCCATGCCAACACCAACGCCACCGCTACGAGCCTCAAGTCCGGGATGATCGTCAAGGACAGCACCGGGGCGACCATCGGCAAGATCAGCAAGCTGGCCAACGACACCGCCACCATCAAGATGAGCAAAGGCAGCTTCACCGCGCCCGCGGCCAACCTGACGGTGGAGAACGGTGCGGCCACGATCAATATGACCAAGGCCGATATCGACGCCCAGGTGAAGGGCGGGAGTAAGAAGACGCCCGGCTGAAGCGCCGAGGTATAGGGGCTGATCTCGCCCCGCGTAGCAGGGGTAGTTGTGGGGGAGGAGGGGCGCTGGCGCTCTCTCCCCCCTCAGGGGGGCGGCCCGGCCGAATGGCCGGGAGGGGGGCTCGCAGGCTGACCCTTACGTTCCCGGTGCGGGCTTGGCGCTCGCCGCCGGCTTGGCCGCGGCCGCGGGTTTGGCCGCCGGCGCCGCCATCGGGTTTGAGCCCGACCACGCCCAGGCGGCGATCTTCCAGCCGCCCTTTCCGCGCTGCAGGGCAAAGGTGAAGTGGCCGCGCTCGCGCATGGCCGCGCCTTTCTCGTTGTAGGTATAGAGGGCCGACGTGACCGCATAGGCGCGATCGCCCTCGACCTGCTCGTCGGTCGTCGCCCCCAGGATGACCTTGCCGTCGGTGTCCCCGGCCGCCTTGTCGGACTTTTCGAGGTCGGCCATCCAGCCGTTGAACGCCCCGGCTCCGGTCCAGTAATGGGGCGGGAACTCGTCGATGATCGAAACGCTCGCGAGATGGGTCGCGGCCGCACCCTTGGCGTCGCCTTTGTTGAAGGCGTCGATAACGTGCGGATCGGGGCCTCGACCTTGGCGTTGGCGGCCAGAGCGGCGGCCGGCGCGCCGGCCAG
>DASXMK010000240.1:0-2048 GCA_036495705.1 Caulobacteraceae bacterium
CTCGATATCGCCCACGTGCACTTCGCTGAGGGCGTAGAGGGCTTCATTGGCGGCGGCGGCGTTGGCCTCCACCCCGACCCACAGGGCGCAGCGGCCGCTTTTCAGGGCCATGGCGCCGGTGGCCCCGGTTCCGCAGTCCAGCTCCAGCACCGCCGCCCCGCGTCCGGGCGGCAGGCGCTCGATGCGGTCGGGGCGAGCGGCCCCGAAGAAGCCGGCCCGCTGGGCCCCGAAGGCTTCACTCAGGGTCGTCTCGATCGGGGTCATCCACCCGGTTCTAGCACGCCCGTCTGAAGCCTGCAGGGCGATGAGTCTGTTTCTGGCTAGTGTGCTGGATTTGAAGTTCGCCGCATTCCGGGGTCGGGCGCGGAGCGAACTTCAAACCCAAAAAAGCACACTAGACTCATATACTTGCTAGTGTCCTTATCGATTCCGAAGTTCGTCGGAGCTCGCCTTTGCGAACTTCGGAATCGGGACACTAGTCCGCGTCGGTTCCGTAGGTTTCCTGCAGGCGCGAAGTGGTCAACCCCTCCTCCAGCTCGATCAGTTCGATGACATTGCCGTTCGGGTCATAGACCCCGCCCACCGCCTTGATCCCGGCCGCGGCGTTGCCGGTGAAGGCGTCCGCGGTGGTCGTCCGCCAGCCCTTGGCTTGCATCGCCTTGAGCGCCGCCTGGACATTGCGGGTGCGAAAAGCCGTCACCCGCGGCACGGTGGTCGGGGAGATGTCGTTGAAGCGCGCTTCCGGCTCCAGCCACTGGATGATGTCGAGCATCGGCCCGTCCGGCGGCGGATCGCTGGGCAGGGCCATGAGCGTGCCGCCACGGCCTTTGACGTCGGGGATGAGGCCGAAGACCACGCCGCCGCCGGCCGGCCAGGTCATGCGTCGCCGATCGCGGACGATGATGAAGCCGAGATCCTGATAGAACCGGACCGACTCGTCGATGTCCTTGGCGTTGATGATGGTGTGGTAGAAGCGTTCGAGGATCCAGTCGTCGGCCATGGCGCGGTCTCGCTCAAAGTGTTCAGGCGGTGAAGGCGCCGCCGTCGATGACCAGCTCGGAGCCGGTGACGAAGCGCGCCGCCTCCGAACAGAGATAGACGACGCCGGCGGCAATGTCGGCGGGCTGGCCGGCGAAACCGAGCGGCGTGGCCCGCACCGATTGCGCGCGCGCCTCTTCCATCTGGGCGGCGACGGCGTTGGCCCCGGCGTCCGGCATCACCCCGTCGTTGGCCATCTTGACCCAGATGGGGGTTTCGATCGCGCCGGGATGAATGGAATTGACCCGGATGTTGGTCCCCGCCCGGGCGCATTCCAAGGCCACCGCCTTGGTGAACAGGCGCACGCCGCCCTTGGTGGCGCAATAGCCGGCCAGGCCGGCGAGGCCCTTCAATCCGGCCACGGACGAAATATTGACCATCGAGCCGCCACCCGACCTCGTCATCAGCGGCATGGCCGCCTGGGTTGCCAGGAACACGCTATCGAGATTGATCTCGATCTGCCGCCGCCAGGAAGCGTAGCTCATCTCGAGCACCGGCGCGGCGATGCAGATGGCGGCGTTATTGACCAGGACGTGTAGGGCCCCTTCCCGGGCCTCGATCGCGGCGATGGCGTCGCGCCAGGCGTCTGGGCTGGCGACATCCAGAAACTGAAAACGTGCGCTGGCCTCGCCACCGGCGATTTCGCTGCAGACCGCCTCGCCGCCGGGCGCATCGACGTCAGCGACGACCACAGCCGCCCCCTCGGCGGCCAGGGCCAGGGCGCAGGCCCGGCCGATGCCGCTCCCCGCGCCGGTGACCAGGGCCACCTTGCCCTTAAGACCGATGTTCATGGCGTGCTCCGGCGCGTGGCCCAACGGACCTCGCGAAATAGAACACTTGTTATGTATCGCGCGCAACCATGACCGGATAGTCCCTTGTCACCGCCAGCGGCTGGCGACATAACGATCGTTACGGCTCGGCGAAGACGGGGCCGAGGAAGGTTCGCCATGGCGGGCGGGAAACGCGCGCGAAACAGGAGCGCCTGCGACCACGACGCCATCGTGATCGGG
>DASXMK010000241.1:0-3715 GCA_036495705.1 Caulobacteraceae bacterium
TTGTCGTTCGGGTGATGTTCTGTGCCTGGCTTCGACCCCCAGTTTCGATGCCAATCGGTTCGTCAAAGGTCTCACCGGCCCTGAGTACAAGGCCTTGTCGGAATACGACCGCAAGCCGCTGTTCAACAAGGCGCTGACCGCCACCTATCCGCCCGGATCGACGTTCAAGACCATGGTCGCCCTGGCCGCCCTCGAAGCCGGGGTCAGTCCCGACCGCACCTATGTGTGCAACAAGGTCTGGTTCTGGGGCGGACGCCCCTGGCACTGCGACCAAGCCCACGGCGTCCTGAACATGCACAACGCCATCAAGGTGTCGTGCGACATCTTCTTCTATCAGACGGCGCTCGGCATCGGGCCGGACAAGATCGCCAACGTCGCCCGCAAGTTCGGGCTCGGCCAGACCTTCGACATCGGCATTCCCGGCCAGAAACCGGGGATCGTGCCCGATACCGCCTACAAGCGCCGCGCCTTCCCCCACGATCCGGTGTGGCACCCCGGCGAGACGCCGAGCATGGGCATCGGCCAGGGCTATGTGAACGTCAACGCCCTGCAGCTGGCGGTGATGGTCTCGCGCCTGGCCAATGGCTGGCGCGCCATCCAGCCGCGGCTGGTCCATTCCATCGGCGGCGTCGTCCAGGCCCAGGGCGGGCCGGCCCCTGAGCTGCCCTTCGCCCGCGAGCACCTGGATTTTGTGCGCGCGGCCATGGCCAGCGTCGCCAATGACGCCGGCGGGACGGCCTTTCGCTACGTCCAGCTTGGCCTCGGCCCAATCAAGATGGCCGGCAAGACCGGCACGGCGCAGGCCCACGGCTACACCGGCGGTCACGGCGAACACGGCGCCCAGGGTGAGTGGGCGCAGCGCGATCACGCCTGGTTCGTTGCCTTCGCCCCCTATGACGACCCACGTTACGCCATGAGCGTGCTGGTCGAGCACGGCGGCTGGGGGGCGGAGGCGGCCGCGCCCAAGGCCGCTCAGCTGATGCGCGTGGCCCTCCTCAAGGATCCGGAGGTGCGCGCCCGGATCATTGCCCCCCTGCCGCAGAACGCTCCGCCCGACGCGCCGACGGCGAGCCCGACATGACCGACAGCGCCATCACCCGCCCCGGCGAGCGCGATCGCCTGGCCGTCAAGCTCGGCGAGATCGACTGGCTGCTGTGCGCCATCCTGGCGGCGATCGCCTTGGTGGGGACCCTGATGCTGTATTCGATCGCCGGCGGCGCCTGGAACCCGTGGGCGGACCGCCATCTGGCTCTGTTCGCGGTATGCTTCGTGGCCATGATCGGCCTTGCGGTGATGGATCTTCGTGTCTGGTTCGCCCTGGCTTATCCGGTCTACATCGCTGGCCTGGTGTTGCTGCTCGCGGCCGCAGTTATCGGCCACACCCACCTGGGCGCCCAGCGTTGGCTGGACCTTGGCCCGGTGCACCTACAACCCTCGGAGATCATCAAGATCGGCCTGGTGCTGGCTCTGGCCCGGTTCTACCACAGCCTGCCAGGGCGACTGGCCGGACTGTCCTGGTGGCTCCTGCTCCCGGCCGCTCTCATTCTCATCCCCGCCGCCATCGTCGCCCACCAGCCCGACCTTGGCACGGCGATCCTGATCGTCGGCACCGGCGGGCTGATGATGATCCTGGCGGGCCTAAGCCTTCGTCTGGTCGGGGTCGGCCTGGTGGGCGTGGCCGCCGCCCTGCCGCTGGTGTTCATGTTCGCCCTCAAAGGCTACCAGCGCGCGCGCCTGCTTACCTTTCTCCACCCGGAGGCCGACCGCTCCGGCGCCGGCTATCACATCATCCAGTCAAAGATCGCCCTGGGTTCCGGCGGCATGCTCGGCAAGGGCTTTGGCCTCGGCAGCCAGAGCCAGCTGAATTTCCTCCCCGAAAAGTCGACCGATTTCATGTTCTCCTCCTTGGCCGAAGAGTTCGGTTTCGTCGGCTGCGTGTCGGTGCTGCTGCTTTACGCCGCCGTGATCGTGATCGGCCTGCGCATCGCCAGCCTCGCCCACAGCCATTTCGGGCGCCTGGCCGCCTCGGGGGTGATCGTGACCTTCACCCTGTGCGTGCTGATCAACGGGGCCATGGTCATGGGCCTGGCGCCCGTGGTCGGGGTGCCGATGCCGCTGCTGTCGTTCGGCGGCACGGTGATGATCACCATGATGGCCGGCTTCGCCCTGGTGCAGGCGGTGCGCGTGCACCGCTATTCTGAGGTCACCAGCGGCCGCGGAGCGCTGCTCTAGGGTATCAGAGCGCCAGGGCCTGGTCGGTGGCGCGCACCAGGGCGTCGACGATGCCGGGCTCGGTGGAGGCGTGGCCGGCGTCCCACACCACTTCCAGGCGCGCTTCGGGCCAGGCGCGCTTCAGAGCCCAGGCGCTCTCCATCGGCGTCACCACGTCGAAGCGGCCCTGGACGATCCAGCCAGGCTTGGCCCGCACCGAGGCGAGATTGTTTAGGATCCAGCCGTCCTCGGGAAAGAACCCGCGGTTGACGAAGAAGTGGCTTTCGATGCGCGCGAAGGCCAAGGCGAATTCGGCCTCGTTGAACTTGGCCGGCCGCGCCTGCGGGCCGCGCAGGGAAAGGGTGTCCCCCTCCCACTGGCTCCAGGCGGCCGAAGCCAGGTCCCGGGCCTTGGCGTCGGGCCCGGTCAGGCGGCGGTAGTAGGCCGCGATCAGGTCGCCGCGCTCGGCCGGCGGGATCGGCGCGGTGAAGCGCTCCCAGGCGTCGGGGAACATCATCGACGCCCCGTCGCGATAGAACCAGTCGAGTTCGCGCCGGGTGAGCAGGAACACCCCGCGCAGGATCAGGCCATCGACCCGCTCGGGATGGCGGATGGCGTAGGCCAGGGCCAGGGTCGATCCCCATGAGCCGCCGAACACCGTCCAGGTTTCGACGCCCAGGCGCCGGCGCAGGCGCTCCATGTCGTCGATCAGGGCCCAGGTGGTGTTATCCTCGAGCGAGGCGCTTGGGCGGCTGCGTCCGCAGCCCCGTTGGTCGAACAGGATCGTGCGCCAGCGCGACGGATCGAAGAACCGGCGCATGGTCGGGTTGATGGCCCCGCCAGGGCCGCCATGCAGCACCACCGCCGGCCGGCCGGCGCGCACTCCACACTCCTCGTAATAGATTTCGTGGCCGCCAACGGTCATCCAACCCTGGCTGAACGGTTCGGTCTCCACATACAGGCCGCGCCGGCCCGCGGACGACATCGGCGCGGCGGCGGCTGTGGAGCGATCCATGCCGCCCTTCTACAGCGGAAAGCGGCGGTCCAGCCAGTCGATGATCACCTTATTGACCGCGTCCGGCTGCTCCTGCTGCGTCCAGTGGCCGCTGTCGCGGATCAGCGCCTTCTCCAGGTCGGGGACGAACGCTTCCATGCCGTCGGCCGCCGAGGGCGGCAGCACCGCATCCTTCTCGGCCATGACCATAAGAGACGGAACCTCGACCTTGTCGGCAATGCCTTCCGATTGGGCCCAGTTGCGACTGAAGTTGCGGTACCAGTTGATGCCGCCGGTGAAGCCGGTGCGGGCGAAAGTGTCGACGAACACCGCCATCTCGGCGTCGGTCAGGAAGCCTTCGCGCGGATCGAACGCCGGATCATAGGCTTCGAGCATCCTGACCAGGGCGAACGCCGAGCCGCCGCCTTCGCTCGCGGCTTCGGCGGCCAGGCCTCCGGTGGCTGGCGGCGCGCCGGGCGGCGGCTTGCGCAGGAAAAAGCTCATGGTGCG
>DASXMK010000242.1:0-2744 GCA_036495705.1 Caulobacteraceae bacterium
TGGAGCGCCACCGCATCGACCTCGTGGCCTGGCTGGTGGAACACCACCTGGAGATGAGCGACTACGCCCAGAAGCGCGACATCACCGACCCGGCGACGGTGGCCGCTTTCGCCGGCATGGTCGCCAGCCCGGAGCGGCTGCGCATGCTGCTGGTGCTCACCGTGGCCGATATCCGCGCCGTGGGTCCAGGCGTGTGGAACGGCTGGAAAGGTCAGCTGCTGCGCGAGCTCTACAGCGCCACCGAGGCCAGCTTTCGGGGCGGGCGCCGGTCCGACATGGCCGGCGTGGCCCGCCGCCGCCAGGAATCCATGGCCTATGACGCCCGCGTGGCCCTCAGCAAAGCGGCGCCGCAGGCGACGGCCTGGGCCCGGGCCATGGAGGACGCCTATTTCGTCGCCTTCTCCGCTCCCGAGCATGTCGCCCACGCCGACCTCGCCGGCCGCGCCCGCGAGCACGGCGGGGCCGCCGCCATCGGTGAAATCCGCCCCGATCGCAACGCCACCGAAATCGTCATCGCCGCGCGCGACCGCCGGGCCCTGTTCGCCGATCTCGCCCTGGCCATATCCGCGGCGGGTGGAAACGTCGTCGGGGCGCGTATCTTCACTTCGGCCGAAGGCGAAGCGCTGGACGTGTTCTTCGTCCAGAACGCCGCCGGCTCCCCCTTCGGGACCGATAGCCCCAGGGCCCTGGCCCGCCTGCTGGAAGCCCTTGAGCGGGCTGGGCGTGGGGAGAGCGTCCGCGCCGAGCCGCCGCGAAGCGTCCTGGCGGCCCGCCCCTCGCCGTTCACCATCGCCCCCATCGTGACCATCGACAATGAGGCCTCGCACGGAGCGACGGTCATCGAGGCCTCGGGCCGGGACCGCCCCGGCCTGCTGGAAGCGCTGGCGCGGGCGCTCAGCCAGTCGGGCCTGTCGATCCAGTCGGCGCACATCGACGGCTATGGCGAGCGGGTGGTGGACAGCTTCTATGTGGTCGATCAGGCCGGTGCGAAACTGGCCGACCCAACGGGCATGAACGAGCTGCGCCACCGCATAACCGAGGTGCTCGACGCGGATCCTCTGGCGCGGCCGACGCACCTGACCCGGGCCAGGGCCAGCCAGGCGCGATAGCGGCGCGAAAAGCCCAGGCGCCAAAAACCATGTGCAACAGCTACGCCGCCAAGTCGAACTACAGTGAGTATGTCGAGGCGTTCAGTCAGATCCGCCTGCCATTGGTCTGGCCCGAACCGCACGCGGCCCCGAATCTCGAGCCGCGCGATCCGGTCCGCCCCACCGATCCGGCCCCGGTGGTCCGGCCGCACGGGTCCGAGGGCGTGGAGCTGGCGCAATTGCGCTTTGGCTTCAGGCCGGGCCGGCCCAAAGCCGGACCGGTCATTAACTACCGCGCCGAAGGCCGCCGCTTTTCCCGCGGCCGCTGCCTGATCCCGGTCTCCTGGTTCTATGAATACACTGGCGAGCGCTCACCCAAGACCCGCTGGAAGGTGACTATGCCCGGCCAGGCCTTTTTCTGCATCGCCGGCCTGTGGCGGCCGGCTGAGGGCGAATGGCCGGAGAGCTTCACGTTGCTGACGGTGGATTCCGGCCCGGACCTGGAGCCCTATCATCCCCGCCAGGTCGTAGTGCTCGACCCGGGGCAGTGGGCCCCGTGGATCAAAGGCTCCGGGGCCGAGGCGGACCTGCTGCAGCCGGCGCCGCCCGGCGCCCTCCGGGTCGAACCGGCGCCTCGGGACGCGGCCTAAGATCGGGACCTAACGGGCGAACTTCTGGAACTTGATGCGGTGGGGGATTAGCGAGTCCGCGCCCAGGCGGCGTTTCTTGTCTTCCTCATAGGCTTCGAAATTGCCTTCGAACCACTCGACATGGCTGTCGCCCTCGAACGAGAGAATGTGGGTGCACAGCCGGTCGAGGAACCAGCGATCGTGGCTGATGACGACGGCGCAGCCGGCGAATTGTTCCAGCGCGTCCTCGAGGTTCTGCAGGGTTTCGACATCGAGGTCGTTGGTCGGCTCGTCAAGCAGGATGACATTGCCACCCTCGGTCAGGGTCTTGGCCAGGTGGACGCGGTTACGCTCCCCGCCGGAGAGTTGGCCGACCTTCTTCTGCTGATCGCCGCCGCAAAAATTGAACGAACCGACATAGGCGCGGCTGACCAGCTCGCGATTGCCGACCTTGATCACGTCGAAGCCGCCGGAAATTGACTCCCAGACCGTCTTCTTGGGATCCAGGGCATCGCGGCTCTGGTCGACATAGGCGAGCTTGACGCTATCGCCCAGGCGGACCGAACCGGCGTCAGGCTGCTCCTGGCCGGTGATCAGCTTGAACAGGGTCGTCTTGCCGGCGCCATTGGGTCCGATCACGCCGACGATGCCATTGGGCGGCAGCTTGAACGACAGGTCCTTGAACAGGACCTTGTCGCCGTATTCCTTCTCCAGGCCCTGGATTTCGATGACCACGTTGCCCAGGCGCGGCCCGGGCGGGATCTGGATGGCGGCGAAGCTCTGCTTTTCGCGCTCCTGCTGGTTGACCATTTCGTCATAGGCCGCCAGGCGCGCCTTGGACTTGGCCTGGCGGGCGCGGGCCGAGGCGCGCACCCATTCGAGTTCGCGGGCGATGGCGCGCTGGCGGGCTTCGCTCTCGCTCTGCTCCTGTCGGACGCGCTTTTCCTTCTGCTCCAGCCAGCTGGAGTAGTTGCCCTCGTAAGGGATGCCTTTGCCGCGATCGAGCTCGAGGGTCCATTTGGTCACC
>DASXMK010000243.1:0-4694 GCA_036495705.1 Caulobacteraceae bacterium
GCGGCGGCGTTTCCGACGGCATGCGGCGGCTGGCCGCCGAGGGGCTGGCCCGCACCTTCGACATTGGCGATCGGTTCTGGCTGGATGTCGACGACAGCGTGGCCCACGGCCACGCGGAGCAACTCTGCGCCTGAGGCGACCTAGGCTGGCGCCGTTTCGACGCTGACCAGGGGGTCCAGGCGGGGCAGGGCCCGGCGCGCCAGCGCCTGCTCGAGGAACAGGGCGCCATAGGCGCCGATCATGCTGTCGGCATCGTAAAGCGCCGCCCTGGATGGCCCTGCCGCCGCCAGGGCCGAGGTCAATTCCGGCGCCGACAGCAACCGGGCCATCGCCTCGCCTAGCGCGATGGGATCCTCCGGCGGAACAACCCAGCCACTGCGCCCATGTTCGACGATTTCCGCCGGTCCGAACTCGCACGCGGTGACCAGAGCCGGCGCACCCAGGGCCAGGGTCTCGACCACGGCGGTGGGAAATCCTTCCCAGCGCGAGGGCAAGACGAACAGGCGCGCCCGCGCCACCCAGGCCCAGGGATTGGCGGTGAAGCCGACGAATTTGACGTGCTCGCCAACGCCTAGCTCAGCCGCCAGGCGCCTGAGGGCGGTTTCCTGTGTGCCTCGCCCGAGCAAAATGAGGTCGGTGTCCCGGGCCGCGCCGCTTCCCGCATAGGCCCTCAACAACAGGTCGTGACCTTTCTGGTGCTCAAGGCGCCCTACGGCGACAATGAACGGGCGCGCCGGCTCCATGGGCAAAGGCTCGCGCGCCAGGCGACGAACATTGTCGGCGTCGATGGGATTGTGGATCACCCGCACACGCCGGTGATCGAGTCGCAGCCGCGCCTCCAGCCCCCGGGCCATCTCGTGCGAGTTGACCAGGAAGCAGTCCGCCCTCCGGTAAGCGGCCCGGGTGAGGCGCCTGACCGCTGCCCTCGCCAGGGGGTTGGCCAGTTCATCATCAATCACCGCGTCGGTGTTGTTGCCTTCACGGGCGATCCAGATCGGACGGTCTTGGCCGAGGCCAGCCAGGACCGCCCACGTCAGCAGGCTCATACCCTTCAAAAAGCTCATCACCACATGCGGACGATGCGCCCGGATCATGCTCGAGACATTGGCCGGGGCCAGGGTGGCGGCGGCCAGAAGTTTTTCCGGACGGTAGAAACTGGAGTTGTGGCCCTCGAACTCCAGCCAGCGTTGGCCAATGGGCGAAGCATCGATGCGGGTTGGATCGGCTTCGTCCAGGAACGGGCCGGCGCGGCGCAACAGGCCCATGCGGACATCGAACTGTCTGGGATCGCAGCGGTTCAGCAGTTGCGCGGCCACACGTTCGGCGCCGCCCCCGTGCAGGGACGACAACAGCAGCATGACGCGCAGCCGTTCGCTCATGCTATGCCCCCAGCTCCTTCCACCGTCCGTGGCGGCTTCTAGCCGGGCCAGGCGCGGTGAGGCAACGACCGATCTGAACCTGGGGGCTGTGCTTGAGCGAACTGGAACTGCTGGTCGGCGCTGGCGCCTTCTGGCGGCGCGCGTCCGCTGACTGCGCCATGGCCAGGGAGCGGCTGTGGGTTCAGGCCATGACTTTCGAAGGCGACGAAGCCGGCCAGTCGGTGGCCAGGGCCATCGCCGCCAGCGGGGCGGCCGACCGCAGGGTGCTGGTGGACGCCTACACCCGCGTGGTCATGAGCGATCGTTGGGTCGCCTGGCCAAAGGCCTTGCTGCCCACGAACCTGAGGGACGAGCGCAACGCCACCTGGGCCATGTTTCGCGGCTTGACCGCCGAGGGCGTACGCGTGCGGGTGACCAACCCGCTGCACCCCCTGATGACCAACTATCCAGCGCGAAATCACAAGAAGCTCATCGTGGCCGACGACGTCGCCTACCTCGGCGGCATTAATTTCAGCGACCACAACTTCGCCTGGCGCGACTTCATGATCAGGCTTGAAGGAGCGGAGATCGCCGAATTCCTGGCCGCCGATTTTCAGGCGACCTGGTCAGGGAAACCCAGGGCCCGGTCCCTGGCATTGGACGGCCTCAGCCTGCTGTCGTTGGACGGGCGCAGCAACGACGGCTTTTTCCGGCAAATCACCGAGCTTCTGGACGCGGCGCGCCAGGAGATCGTGGTCATGAGCGCCTATCTCACCTTTCCGTTCACGGCCCCTTTGGCTGCAGCGGCCAGGCGCGGGGTCAAGATCACCCTCATCACCCCGTGGGCCAACAACAAGCCGCTGGTGCGCGACTACCTGCTGGAATTCGCCCGTCGGAACGGCTTCCACATCCACCTCCTGTCGGAAATGAGCCACTTGAAGGGCCTGCTGGTGGACGGCGAGCGCCTGATCGTCGGTTCGTGCAACTTCGATTTCGTCGGCCTCGCCGCCGAGGAGGAGCTGGTGGCGGTGATCGAACAGCCTGCCCTCATCGAGGATTTCCGCCGCCGGGTGATTGATCCGGCTCTGGGGCAGACGCCGGCGCCGGGTCGCCGCAACGCCTCGCTCCTGACCGGTCATCTGGCCCACGGGGTGCTGAGACTGGGTCAACTCGGCGCGAAATTGGCCAGGGGCGCACGTCGCACGGCCGTCGATTGGCGCAATTAGGCGGCCGCCAGCCTCTGGGGACCGCGCCAGGCGTCGAGGAAACTGGCCTGATGCACGCAGCTGACGGTGCAGAACGGCGCACAGGCCTTGGGTGTGTTGAACGCCCGCACGATATCCGCCTGGCCGTAGTCAGCCAGAGGAATGCCGGGCGAGCCGCGCTGCTGGGAGCAATAGTGCACCAGCCCGTCCTCGCAGACGTAGAGGTATCGCGCGCCGGCCCGACAGCGCCAGTCATTTGGCTTGCCGGCGATAAGGTTCTTTTGAAACATCAGGTAATTGACGAAGTGCGCCAGGGATCGCCCGCGTCGCAAGGCGTCGTAGACGGCGCGCTGAGTGGCGGACAGCGGCGCCAAGGTCCCTTCAGCGTCGTGTAGCACGCCCACCGTGTGGGAAAAGCCCAGGGCCTTGGCGTTTTCGGCCACTTCGAGGGCGTCGCGGGTGCGCTCCTCGGAGATGCCGAGCACCGAGTTGATATTGACGTGAAACGTCGCGTGCTTGGCCAGCAGGCGCAATTTTCCGGCCAGGGACTTCAAGGTCTTCTTGGAAATGGCGTCGGGTTTCACCCCATCGATGGAGATCTGCAGCTCCTGCAGGCCGGCCGCGTTCATGCCGGCGATGCGGGCCGCGGTGAGCAGGAAGCCGTTGGTGATGGTGGTGGCCACCATGCCGTGGCCGCGGATGCGACGGATGACTGCGTCATGGTCGGGATGTGAAAGGGGTTCGCCGCCGGTCAGGGTGACGATCTGGGTTCCCAGCCGCGCCAGGGCGTCCACCCGCGCGAGCAGCTCCGCGGTCGGGACCGGCTTGGAGACCTTGTCATATTCGAAGCAATAGGCGCACTCGAGGTTGCAGTAGCGCGTCACCACCAAATGGGCGAGCAGGGGCCTGTGCGTCGAGGTCAGGACGCGGGCGGTCAGCTTCAGTCCCTGGCCGATCGTGACGCCTGCCATCTTGCCCCTTGGATCTGACCCCGGCCTTTCGGCCCAGACGCACCATTAGGGGTAGCGGAGGCGCACGTGCAAGGTGGTCTCGCTCCCGCGCGCCTCGAACTTTACCTGATCGTACGACGGCGGCGAGAACAATGTCCGCGGATTGTTCGAGAAGCCGAAGCCTTCGATCCGCCCCAACAGGTTGTGGTCCCATTTCCCGTTGGAATTTTCGTCGTGATAGACCGCGAAGGCGTAGGTTCCCGGACCCGGTAGCCAGATACACATGTGCGTCACGGGCCTCTGCGCCGGCACGCGCCACACCTTGAGCGCCCCGTCCTTGAGCAGGAACTGGCTCCGATCGCCGGGATAGAGCGAGCCTGTCATCTGGCCGCGGTTGGAGCTCACGCCTTCGACCTCGATCTCAAGCTTGGTGGTTGTTGGCGGGTTCTGGCAGGCCGCGGCCTGGCAAAGTGTCGGCGCCAGAACCGCCAAAGACGCCGCCCAGAGGGTGACGGGTTTGCATAGGGTCATGGTTAGGCTTTCCCAGGCGGCGCCGATCCGGCGTTACGTGGCGTAGGTTAATTGCCAGTGTTGAAGGTTTTTCGGCCCCGCTTATGCGACGGAAGAGCGCGCCGCGCTATCCCGCTCCTGGCTGCGCAAGCTGTCGGCGACCGCCTGACCGTGAGCCTGCGCCACGATTTCGAACGAGTGCAGCCGCGCCGGGTGGTCGAAAATCGAGCTGGTGATCATCACTTCATCGGCGCCAGTGCGGCCGATGAAGTCGGCGAGCTTGTCTCTGACCGTCGTTGGCGAGCCGACGATGGCCTGGGAGAGGGCGTGGCCCAGCATGGCCCGGGCCGGTTCATCGAGACGGCTTTCGATGTCGTCGACAGGCGGCGGCAGGGGTCCCGGATGGCCAGTGCGCAGGGCCATGAACGCCTGCTGAAGCGAACTGAACAGGCGCCGGGCCTCCACGTCCGTGTCCGCGGCGACGACATTCAGGCCGAACATGATGTAGGGCGTGGCCAGCCGCTCCGAAGGCTGGAACTGTTCGCGATAAATGGCCGCCGCGCGCAGCATCTCCGCCGGCGCGAAATGCGAAGCGAAGGCGTAGGGCAGGCCAAGTATGGCCGCCAGTTGCGCCCCGAACGTGCTGGAGCCCAGGATCCACACTTCCACAT
>DASXMK010000244.1:0-2858 GCA_036495705.1 Caulobacteraceae bacterium
GTGCCGGCGGAAACTGGCTTCGCTGTCGAAAAACAGGTCCACGGTGATCCAGAACGGCCCGGCGTTCTTGGACCGCACGCGGCGGCAGACCTCGCCAACCTTAGCCATGAGCGGCCGCTCCGACCGGGGCTTGGGCCAGCTCGATCCATCGCCTGCGCACAAGCTCGTGACCGTCGGCGACCTCGACCACATGGTTCAGCAGGAACTCGAAGACCTGACCGCGGGAGATTTCCGCCGGAGTGAAGGGAAAGGCGTAGCTCGGCAACTCGATGCCAGGCTTCAAGGGGAAGTGGAAGAAATAGGGATTGCACGCCTTGGCCATCCGGTCGGCCAGTTCCTGGGTCGCCGCCGTCACCACGAACAAAATGCCAACCTCCCGCGGCGGCGGCGCACGGGCCGGGACCGGCCGGCCGGAGACGCCGTTCCAGCCATAGATCCGCAGCGACACGTCGAATTCGCCCGCTTCAGCCCCAAAGGTGCGACTGATGCGATCGGTCAAACTGGCGTGCAGGCTGTCGTGGAACTCATCGAGGTTGGCCAGAACCTCGGGGTCCTCGATGCCTATCAGCATGATGGTCTGATAGGCGCCGCCGCCGGCGCCCTCCAGCTTCATGGTGTAGGGGCCCGGCCGCCAGACCGAGCCGGTCACCCGGGTGGTCCGCGCGTTGAGCTGGCGATAGCGAGCCTCATCGACCTCCAGTACGCCGCCAGGCTCGATCAGCCGGAAGGGATCGCTGTTTTCATAGAGCAAATGCGCCGAGACGCTGTCCGGCGTGCACCGGTTGTCGGGATCGAGGGGCTCGAGGTCGAAGGCCTCGGCCCCCACCCGAGCCAGGACGCCGCCGGCGCGCGGGTTGACAGTGCACTGGCCGCCGCATTCGGCCACCTTCGCGGCGTGCCAGGCCGGTCCGGCCCCCGCGCCACGCAAGAGCGGCGCCGCCGCCAGCACCGCGGTATCGGTCGTGCGGCCGCCCAGCACGATATCGGCGCCCTCCCTGAGCGCGGCCATGTACGGTTCCGGGCCCAACAACGCGACGATGTGCGCGCAGGCCATGATCGTGTCCTCGGCCAGCGGGCCGGCCGGCGGCAGGGGCCGGACCTTGCCGGTAGCGTTCTTCGCCGAGATCGTAGCCGGATCCTGCTCGCTGTAGAGGAGGGCGATCCTGGGCGTGATCCCCAGCGCCTGGGCCACTTCGACAGCGATATCGGCGGTCCAGTCGACGCCGGCGTCCGTGCCGGAGGTGCCGCAACTGCCGATGAGGATCGGAATCCGCCGCGGCCAGGCCGCAGCCATCAGGATCTCCAGGTCGCGCCTGATGGCCTCGCGGTTCATCTTGGACACGCCCCTGGCCAGATAAGCCGGTCCGCTGTCCGTGGACCCGGAATCGAGGGCGATGGCGTGCGCGCCCGCCGCAATGCCGTACTCAAGATGCCGCCGCGAGATGCCGCCACCCAGCATGCCGGTCGGCGTCACAACCCGGACTTCATTGGCCAGCGGCTCGATCACGTCACTCAAACAAGACTCCTTGGATCGTGGCTTTCCGCGCCGTCAACGATGACGTTTGCCGTGGGCGATCCTAGTGTGGGCGCCTAAAGAGACGAAACGGCTTCTTCGCAGCAAGGGCGGACGGACGCATGGACTTCGAACTGGCTGAAGACCACCGCATGCTCAAGGATCTGGTCGCCAGGTTCGTCAAAGACGAACTCATGCCCCTGGAGGCCGGCGTCTTGGCCCGCGAAGCCGAGGCCGGCGGGCTGGGCGTGGGGCCGAAGGAGCACGCGCGCCTGGACGAAGTCTCCCGCACCCTGGGGCTTTGGGGCCTAGACGCGCCCGAGGACGTCGGCGGTCTCGATCTGCCCAACGTCGCCCTGATTGGCGTCAATGAAGAGATGGGGCGCACGGTCACGCCCTACACCCTGCCGCCGGACTCGCCCAATCTGCGCATGCTGATGGCCACCGTCACCCCACGCCAACGGGAGGCCTATCTGGCCCCGTACGTGCGAGGCGAGACGATCTCGGCCATCGGCATCTCCGAACCCGGAGCCGGGGCCGACCCGGCCCGCATGACCACCCGCGCCACCCGCGACGGCGAGGACTGGGTGATCAACGGCCGCAAGATCTGGATCAGTCGCGCGGCCGAGGCCGACTTCACCATCCTCATGGCCGTCACCGACAAGGAAAAGGGCGCCCGCGGCGGCATCTCGGCCTTTCTGGTCGACAAAGGAACGCCCGGATTCAACGTCCTGAGGCGCATTCCGATGATCGGCGGGGCGGCTACTTACGAGGTGGCGCTGGAGGACTGCCGGGTGGAAGGCTGGAAGCTGCTGGGGACCGAGGGCCAGGGCTTCGCACCCATGCAACTGCGCCTGGGCACCCGTCGCCTGCAGATGGCGGCGTGGTCGATCGGCATGGCTCAGCGAGCCCTGGACATGATCTGCGAATTCGCCCCGCAGCGGGTCACCTTCGGCCAGCCGCTGTCGGAGCGCCAGGCGATTCAGTGGTGGGTGGCCGACGCCGCCACCCGCATCCACGCCGCCCGCCTGATGACCTATGACTGCGCCTGGAAACTCGACCAGGGTCGCGACGTCCGCCTGGAGATCTCGATGATCAAGGCCTTCGCCACCGAGATGGCGTTCGAGGTCGTCGACCACGCCATGCAGACCTTCGGCGCCATGGGCATGACCAAGGAGCTTCCCCTTCAGCTCATGGCCACAAAACTGCGTGTCATGCGCATCTACGACGGCCCCACCGAGGTGCACAAATGGGTGGTGGCCCGCAACCTGCTGGGATCAAAACGATGAAACCAACCTATGGAAATACGGTCTCGGTCACCGTAGACGGCCATGTGGCCGTGGTC
>DASXMK010000245.1:0-13183 GCA_036495705.1 Caulobacteraceae bacterium
TTTGAGGTTGGTATAGGTCAGCAGCACCTTGCCGTCCGGGGCGATGACATAGCTGGTGCGGTCGGAATGGCCCGGGAAGATAGCCAGGGTCGATTTGTATTCGCCGGCGATCTTGGCGTTGGGGTCGGCCGCCACCGGGAACTTGGACCGGCACTCGCTGACCGAGAACTGGGTCAGACGGTCGATGTTGCCGCTCGTCACCCCGATCAGGGTCGCGCCGAGGGCGGCATATTGCGGCTGGGCCTCAGCGAACTCGTGCGCCTCGATGGTGCAGCCAGGCGTGAACGCGGCGGGGAAGAAATACAGCACCACCGGACCCTTCTGCAGGGCCTTGGCGAGGCTGAACGGAAACTCTTTCCCGGCCATGGAGGCTTGGGCGGTGAAGTCCGGCGCGGTGGCGCCGACGGCCAGGGCGGCGATGGCGGGCGAGCCCAGGGCCAATGAAAGGGCGGCCGCGCACGCGGCCGCGAATGGGGTTCTCATCGCCTCTCTCCTCTTTGGATCTCGGGACATTATGCGCCAAGGTCGGCGCAGCGCGCCAGCGTTTCACCGTCCGTCGCGCTTGTCCGCTGTCCCCCTTTGACCTAACCCTCGCCGCGCCGATCAATCGTCACGGATGAGCCGATGCGCCTCGCCTTCCTTTTTCCCGGCCAGGGAAGCCAGGCCGTAGGCATGGGAAACGAGCTGGCCGAGGCCTTCGCTTCCGCCCGCCTGGTGTTCGAGGAAGTCGATGACGCGCTGGGCCAGAAGCTCAGCCGGCTGATGCGCGACGGCCCCGTCGAAGAATTGACCCTGACCGAGAACGCCCAGCCGGCGTTGATGGCGGTGAGCCTGGCCGTGATGGCGACGCTCGAGGCCGAGTTTGGCGTCGACGTCGGCCGGGCAGCCTTCGTCGCCGGCCATTCCCTCGGCGAATATTCAGCGCTTGCGGCCGCCCGCGCCCTGACCCTGACCGATGCCGCCTGTCTGCTCAAGCTGCGCGGCCAGGCCATGCAGCGGGCCGTTCCGGTGGGCGAGGGGGCCATGGCCTCTCTGATCGGGCCCAAAAGCGACGTCGCCCTCGCCGAAGCCGCCGCCGCCGCCGGCCAGAGCGCAGGCGTGTGCGTTGTGGCCAACGACAACAACGCCGGCAACGTCGTTATCTCCGGAGCCAGGGCGGCGGTGGATCTGGCCATTGACAAGGCCAAGGAACTGGGGGCGCGGGCCATCCCACTCAACGTCTCCGCCCCGTTCCACTGCCCGCTCATGGCCCCGGCGGCCGAAGAGATGGCCGGAGCCCTGGAGGGAGTCAGCCTCTCGGTCCCGCGACCGCCGCTGGTGGCCAATATCACCGCCCGTCCGACCGCAGATCCCGAGGCCATCCGCGGTCTGCTGGTGGACCAGGTGACCGGTCGCGTTCGCTGGCGTGAGAGCATGGAATGGCTGGCCGGCGAGGGTGGGGTGACCCTGTTCGCCGAAGCCGGGGCCGGCAAGGTGCTGACCGGCATCGCCAGGCGCATCGCCCCGGACGCGAGCGCCATGAACTTGGCCGCGCCGGCCGATCTTGAAGCCTTCGCCAAGGCGCTGTGAAAGGGCGATCATGTTCGATTTGACTGGCAAGGCCGCGCTGGTCACCGGGGCCAGCGGGGGCATCGGCGGGGCCATTGCCCGCGCCCTTCGCACCGCCGGCGCCCAGGTGGTGCTCTCGGGCACTCGTGAGGCGGCCCTTGCCACTCTGGCGGCCCAACTCGGCGAGGGGGCCAGCATCGCCGTTTGCGATCTCGCCGAAGCGTCCGCCGTGGATGGTCTCCTTGAGCGGGCCGAGGCGGCGGCGGGGGCGCCGATCGACATTCTGGTGGCCAACGCCGGCGTCACCCGCGACGGTCTGCTGCTGCGTATGAAGGACGAAGACTGGGAAACGGTCCTGACCGTCAACTTGGAGAGTTATTTTCGGCTGTCGCGGGCGGCGCTGCGCGGCATGATGCGTCGCCGGTGGGGACGGATCATCGGCATCACTTCGGTGGTCGGCGTGGCCGGAAACCCCGGACAGACCAACTACGCCGCGTCCAAAGCCGGCATGATCGGCTTCTCCAAGGCCCTGGCCCAGGAGGTCGCCAGTCGCAATATCACGGTCAATTGCGTCGCCCCCGGCTTCATCGAGAGCCCGATGACCGACGCCCTCAACGAGGCGCAGAAGAGCCAGATCCTGGGGACGATTCCCGCCGGGCGCCTGGGCGCGGGGGCGGAGGTCGCGGCCGCCTGCCTATTCCTGGCCTCCGAGGAAGCGGCCTATGTCACCGGCCAGACCCTGCATGTGAACGGCGGCATGGCCATGATCTGAGAGCTTTTGGCGCCACGGCGCCGCCGCTAGGCGGACCAATAGGAACATGCTAGGCGGGACTGGAAGTCTATGGAACAAGCGGCCAAATCGTCGAGGCGACCCTCGATGGCCAACCACCGGGACCGGGGCAGGCTCTCGAGCCAGTTCCCAGGACCTTCAACGAGGGACTAACCTTAAGATGTCCGACATTCTCGAGCGCGTGCGCAAGATCGTCATCGAACACCTGGACGCCGACCCCGAGAAGGTGACGGAGAAGGCGAGCTTCATCGACGACTTGGGCGCCGACAGTCTGGATAACGTCGAACTGGTGATGGCGTTCGAGGAAGAGTTCGATATCGAGATCCCCGACGACGCCGCCGAGCACATCCAGACCGTCGGCGATGCGGTTAAATTCATCGGAGAGCGTCTGGGCGCCTGACGCACGCGCGTGTTCCGCAAACATGGGACAGCGATGAGAACGCGCTCGGAGTCCTTGGAACCGAAGCCTCTGTTCAGACTGAAGGCGTCTGATCGAGAAAGGCCGTAGGCCATGCGTCGCGTCGTCGTCACCGGACTGGGCATGGTCACGCCGCTCGGCTGGGGCGTGGAAACCAGCTGGCGCGCATTGCTGGCCGGCGAGTCCGGAGCCGGCCGGATCACCACTTTCGACCCCACCGACTATGCCTGCCAGGTGGCTTGCGAGGTGCCGCGAGTCGATGGCCGCGGCGGCGGCGGCGCCGATCGGCCCGGCAGTTTTGATCCCGATCAGGTTATGAGCCCCAAGGAGCAGCGCCGGGTCGACGACTTCATTCTGTACGCCATGGCCGCCGCCGACGAGGCGGTGCGCGACAGCGGCTGGGCTCCCGAGGACGAGTCCGACCGTATCCGCACCGGGGTGAACATCGGTTCCGGCATCGGCGGCCTGGCGACCATCGCCGAAACGGCCGTGGAGCTGGCTGAGCGCGGCCCGCGCCGGGTAAGCCCGTTCTTCATCCCCTCGGCGTTGATCAATCTCGCTTCGGGCCAGGTCTCGATCCGTCACGGCTTCAAGGGCCCGAACCACTCGGTGGTGACTGCCTGCGCCACCGGGGCGCATGCGGTGGGCGACGCCATGCGGTTTATCCGCAATGGCGATGCCGACGTCATGGTGGCCGGCGGCGCCGAGGCCGCTATCTGCCCATTGGGCATAGCTGGCTTCATCGCCTGCCGGGCCATGTCGACCCACTTCAATGACGAGCCGCAACGCGCCTCGCGACCGTACGACAAAGACCGCGACGGCTTCGTCATGGGCGAGGGGGCCGGCGTCCTGGTGCTCGAGGAGCTCGAGCATGCCCGGGCGCGCGGGGCCAAGATCTACGCCGAAGTGATCGGCTATGGCCTGGCGGGCGACGCCTACCATATCACCGCGCCGGCCGAAGACGGCGATGGCGGCTTTCGAGCCATGCGCGCGGCCATCGCCCACGCCAGCATCGAGCCGGCCGATATCGACTATATCAACGCCCATGGAACCTCGACGCCGCTGGGCGACGAGATCGAACTGGGCGCAGTGGAGCGGATGCTGGGCAACGCCGCGGCCAAGGTGACCATGTCGTCCACCAAGTCGGCCATCGGCCACCTGCTGGGCGCCGCCGGCGCCGTGGAGGCGGCCTTCTCGGTCCTGGCCATCCGCGATCAGGTGGCGCCGCCGACCCTGAACCTCGACAATCCTTCCGTGGATACGGCCGTTGACCTGGCTCCGCACCGCGCGGTTCAGCGCAAGATCGACATCGCCCTCTCCAACAGCTTCGGCTTCGGCGGCACCAACGCCAGCGTCATCTTCAAGACCGCCCCGTGACCCGACGGCCGCGCGGGCGTGGCGTCCCCGCCGGACCACCGCGGGGCTCCGCAAGGTCCGCCGCGCGTCGAGGTAAGCGTCGAGCGGGGCTCTGGCTGCTGTCGTTCGTGGTCCTGGCGGCGATCAGCGTGGCGGCCGGGGCGGCACTCTACCTGGCTCCGGGACCGGCGGCGCGAAACGGCAGCGCCACCACCGTGGTTCTCCCGCCCGGGTCGCGTCTGCCGACCATGGCTGGCCAACTGGGCGCTGCCGGCGTGATCCGCTCGCCGCTGGCGTTCATGGTCGCCGCTGAACTGTCCGGCGTCGCCCACCGCCTCCAGGCCGGGGAGTACGCCTTCTCCTCGGGGAGTTCGCTGTCGGCCATGCTCTCAGATATGCGCCATGGGCGGGTGGTCCGGCATTTCGTCACCATCCCCGAAGGCCTGACGTCAGCCCAGGCCGTGGCGATTCTGACCCAAGCACCGGAGCTGACCGGCGAAGTCGCCACACCGCCGGAAGGCTCGTTGCTGCCCGAAACCTACGAGGTCGCCCGCGGCGAGGCCCGATCGGTGGTGCTGGCGCGCATGCGCGCCGCCCGCGACGCCCTGCTGTCGAGGTTGTGGTCCAATCGCGACAACGGGCTTGGCTATCGCTCGCCGCAGGAGGCGGTGATACTGGCCTCGGTGGTCGAGAAGGAGACCGCGCTGGCGGGCGAGCGGCCGCACGTCGCCGCGGTTTTCCTCAATCGACTCAAGAGAGGCATGGCGTTGGGGAGCGATCCGACGGTGATTTATGGCCTGACCGGCGGCGCGCCTTTGGGCCATGGCCTGCGCGTCTCGGAGTTGGCGCGGACCACGCCGTACAACACCTATCACCTAGCCGGGCTACCGCCGACACCGATCGACAATCCCGGCCGCGCGGCGCTGGAAGCGGTGTTCCACCCCACGCCCGGCGATGATCTCTACTTCGTCGCCGACGGAACCGGGGGACATGTCTTCTCCGCGTCGCTGGCCCAGCACCTCAAGAACGTGGCCCATTGGCGAGCCATTGAACTGGCCCGCGCGAGCGAAGGCGGCGGTAGGCCCTCCGCCCGATGAGCCTCAAAGGCATGACCGGGTTCGCCCGCCGCGAGGGCGGGCTGGGTTCGTGGGCCTGGGCGGTCGAGGCCCGCAGCGTCAACGGCCGCAACCTCGAGGCCCGATTTCGCGGTCCGCCCGGATTCGAGGGCCTGGAGCGTATCGTGCGTGAGGGGGCTCAGGCGCGGTTTCAACGCGGCCAAGTCGGCGTCAATCTTCAGGCTAAGCGCGCCGAGGCTTTGGCCAGCATCAAGATCAACCACGATCTCATTGATCGCTACCTCGCCGCTTTGCAGCCTCATATCGCGGCCGGACGGGCCGCCGTCCCGAGCGCCGACGGTCTGCTCGCCCTGCGCGGGGTGATCGAAAGCGGCGAAGCGGCTGACGATCCGGCGGTGCTTGAGACCCTGGAGGCGGTAATGGCCAGGGACATAGAGGCGGCCCTGGACGACCTGGCGGCGGCGCGCGAGCAAGAGGGCCGGGTTTTGCACGACCTGATTGCGGGCTTCATCGCCGTGATCGAGACTCGCGTGGAAAGCGCTGCGACCGCCGCCGAGGCCCAGGGGCCGCATATCCGCGACCGCTTCGCGCGGCGGCTGGAGGAGCTCCTCGGTGAGGCCGCGCCGCCCGAGCGCATCCTGCAGGAAGCGTCGGTCGCGGCCGTTAGGGCGGATGTGCGCGAGGAACTAGACCGGCTGAGCGCCCATTGCGCCTCCGCCCGCGCTTTGCTTGACCAGGGTCAGCCGGCGGGTCGGCGACTGGACTTCCTGGCCCAGGAATTCATGCGCGAGGCCAACACCCTCACCGCCAAGTCGACTTCGCCGGCGCTGACTGACGTGGGCCTGGAGCTGAAGGCGGTGGTCGATCGGCTGCGCGAGCAGGTGCAGAATGTCGAGTGAAGCGGTGCACGGCGCGGGCCGGCGCGGCCTGCTGCTGGTGATTTCGAGCCCCAGTGGGGCCGGCAAGACTTCGCTCAGCCGGCGACTTGCCGCCGCTCACGCCGAGATCACGCTTTCGGTCTCGGCCACCACCCGGGCGGCCCGGCCCGGCGAGGCGGACGGGCGAGAGTATCATTTTCTGGTTCGCGAGGCTTTCGACGCCCAGGCCGCCGCCGGCGCTTTCCTCGAATGGGCCGAGGTCCACGAGCATCGCTACGGCACGCCCCGAGCCCCCGTCGAGGGGGCGCTCGCCTCCGGGCGCGACGTGCTGTTCGATATCGACTGGCAAGGGGCCGCGGCGATCGCCGAAGCGATGCCGGCCGACACCGTGCGCCTGTTCATCCTGCCGCCCAGCATGGACGCCCTGGCCGCCCGCCTGCACGCTCGGGCGCAGGACGCCCAGGACGTTATCGCCCGCCGCCTGGCCCGGGCCCGGGACGAGATCGGCCACTGGCGGGAGTACGACTATGTCATCGTCAACGACGCCTTCGAGCACGCCTACGCCGAGATCGAAGCGATCTACCTGGCCGAACGACAGCGCCCGGAGCGCAATCCCTGGCTCGAAGGTTTCGTCAGTGGCCTGACGGGGTGATCACTCGGGCCATGGCCAGGAAGGCCGTCGGCGGCGCGGTTTCCGCCCGGGCGTTGGGGTCGATGCCCACCGCTTCGCACAGGTCCGCTCCGCCGAGGGATCTCAGGGACGAGCGCAGCATCTTGCGCCTTTGGCCGAAGGCGGCTGCGGACACGGTCTGGACGGCGGCGATCAGAGCATCGGCCGGACGCTCGGCATAGGGGATCAGGCGTACGACAGCGGAATCGACCTTCGGCGGCGGGGTGAAGGCGCGCGCCGGCAGGCTCATGGCGATGCGCGCCTCGGCCAACAGCTGCGCGAGCACGGCTAGCCGGCCATAGTCGCGATCCCCCGGCCGGGCGATGATGCGGCGCGCCACTTCAGTCTGGAACATCAAGGTCATGTCTTTGGGACGCAGCGGCCCGGTCAGCCATTTGACCAGCAGCGGGCTGGCGATGTTGTAGGGCAGGTTGGCCGCCACCTTTGCTCCCGGCCCGACGGCGGCGAGGTCATCAAACGCCAGGGCGTCGGCGTGAGCCACGGCCAGGCGGTCGCCGAAGGCGCGCTGGATGTCCGTCAGCATTGGCAGGAAACGCTCATCCCGCTCGACGGCGGTGACAAGCGCGCCAGCTTCCAGCAGGGCCCGGGTCAGGCCGCCGGGGCCAGGGCCGACCTCAAGCACGCGATCGTTATCGGAAACTTCCGCAATTTTAGATATTTTTCGGCATATATTAAGGTCGAGAAGGAAGTGTTGACCGAAACGTTTTTCGGCGCGGATGCCGGCTGCATCGAGGGCTTCGCGCAGTGGCGGCAGGGTCTCGCTGTTCACCCGGCGGCGCGCCGCGCCGCGATTTGCGCCGCCAGCCGCACGGCGGCGATCAGGCTGTCTGGCCTGGCCACACCCTTTCCGGCGATGTCGAAGGCGACACCGTGGTCCGGCGAAGTGCGCACGATCGGCAGGCCCAAGGTCACGTTCACCCCGGCCCAGAAGTCGAGCATTTTCACCGGGATCAGAGCCTGGTCATGGTACATGCACAGAGCCGCGTCGTAGGTCTTGCGCGCTTCGGGATGGAACAGGGTGTCGGCCGGAAACGGCCCGCGGGCGGCGATTCCCGCCGCCTGCAGCGCGCGCACCGCCGGGGCAATGATCGCCGCCTCCTCGCCGCCCAACGCCCCGTCCTCGCCGGCATGGGGATTTAGCGCGGCCACGGCCAGCCGGGGTGCAGCGACGGCGAAATCGCGCTTGAGCGCTTCAGCGGTGGTCCTTCCCACTCTCACGATCCCCTCGCGGCTGAGCGCGCCGGAGACCTTGGCCAAAGGCTCGTGGATCGTCACCAGTGCGCAGCGCAAGCCCCCGGCGGCTAGCATCATCACCGGCGCTTCCGGCGCGCCGGTCCGTTCTCCCAGGAATTCCGTGTGCCCAGGGAATTTGAAACCGGCTTTGTAGAGCGGAGCCTTGGCGATAGGCGCTGTGACCACGGCCGAGGCTTCGCCAGAGAGCGCCAAGGCGGCGGCGCGTTCTATCCAGGCGATGATGCTGGCGGCTGCCGCAGGATCGGCCGCACCGGGCCTCGCCGGCGCCGGCAAAGGAAGATCGAGCACCGGCAGATGGTCGGCGAACACGGCCGCGCCATCGGCAAACCGGGCGACCGCTTTGACCGCACCCAGCCCAGCGGCGCGAGCCAGCGAGGCGGCGTCGCCGACCACCACGAACGCCGGACCGGAGGTCTGCAGGGCGCGCCAGGCGCCGACGACGATTTCGGGGCCGATTCCCGCCGGATCGCCCAGACTGAGGGCGATGGGCGCGGGCTCAGCCGTCACCGGATCTCGATGGTCGCCGAATTGCGCAGGTCACGGAGCTGGCGCTTGGCGATCATGGCCAGTTCCTGGCCAAAGAGCCGGTTCTCGATCTCGTCCCGGGACAGGGCCTGCACGCCGCCCATGTGCTTGGAGCACACCGCCACCAGATGCAGGCCGGCGTCGGTGCGGATCGGGTCCGAAACCTGGCCAATGCCCAGCCGGTCGGCCGCGTCGCGGAAGGCTGGGGCCAGATCCTTGGTTTCGGCCTCGCCGAGATCGCCGGCCACCACGCCCGGGACCTTGCCGGCCTCGGCGACGAGATTGTCGCAACCGTTGAGCTTGGCGCGCAGGGCCAGGAGCTTGGCCTGGGCATCGGCGACCTGCGCGTCGCTGGCGTCCTTGGGCAGGCCGATGGCCGCCTGCTTGAGGTCGACCACGCTGGTCGCCCCGCCGGCCCGGCGATCGCGCAGATAGATGATGTACACCCCATCCTTGACCGGGATCGGGGCCGAGATCTGGCCTGGCCGCAGGCTTTCAAGCGCCTGGTCCACCTCCGGCGCCATCTCGCCTTGAGAAATCCAGCCGACGTCGCCCCCGTTGCCTGCCGATGGCGAGTTGGAGAACTGCCGGGCCACGGCGGCGAAAGGCGCGCCTTTATGGATCTGGTCGATCAGCTGTTGGGCGCCGCTCATGGCCGCGTTCATATCGCCCGCGCGCGTGGCGTCGATGAAGATTTCGGTGACCTGGTATTGCGGTTTGCCGGCTTCGGCCTCCATTCGCTTCTGATAGGCTTTGATCTGATCGTCACCGACGTTGATCCGCGAGCCATAACGTCCGCGGATCCAGCCGCGCCAGCTGATCTCGGCCCGCAGCTGTTCCTTGAAGGTGTCGGCGCCCACGCCCTGGGCGGCGAGTTGGGCCAACAGCTGGTCGGCGCTGGTGTTGTTGCTGCGCGCGATGGCGGCCAGTTCGTCGTTCACCTCGGCGTCGGAGGCGATCAGGTCGAATTTCTGGACCTTGGCTTCGCTCTTAAGCTCCTGCATTTCCAGATGTTCGTCGATCAGGGAGCGCGCCGCTTCCTGTTGCAGGGCGGGCAGGTTCTGGTCGTTCGGCTGAATGCCCGAGGTGACGATCAGAAGACGCATACGCTGGACGATGTCCCAACTCGAGATCAGGTCGTCGTTGACCGTCACCACCACGCCTTCGCTCAGGCCGCTGGGCGGCGCCGGGGCGTCGACTGGGACCGTGGGTGGAGCGGCTTGTCCCACGGCGCTGGACGCCAAACTCACCACCAGGCCGCAAAGCGCGACCACGCCGACACCGATTAACCGCCTCATGGAAACAGCACTGTCCTCATCACTTTCGCCGCCGGAAGGAGGGCTCGCGGCGATGGCCCCGTGGAATTGGATTGTCCAGAGAAATTAGCGTGTATTGCCCAATGTGGCGAGCGAAAGGCGGAGCACGACGGCGCTCGAGGGGCCCAGGGTGCCGTTGAAAGTCTGGTTGCGCCGGTAGAGCACCTCCACCCGCAGGCAGTCGTCCTTATAGACGAGGCCAAGGTCGTTCTGCCGCCAGGCGTTACCGTCGAGAATCGAATAGACTGTGACCCCCCAGTGGCGGGTGGCCCAGACCTCGCCGTGGATGTCCAGGCTGTTGACCCGCCCGCCGCTGGGCGATGCCGCCTCGTAGAGATAGCTGACGTAGCCCGATACCCGGCTGGTGGTGAAATTGACCCCGGTCTCCACATTGCTGATCCCAAGAGAGGAGGAGTCCAGGCGCCAGCGGGAGAACAGCGAGACGTTGGACAGCAACTGCGCGTCGGCGCCCACCACCCAGTCTGACAGCGCCGTCTGCAAGCCGGTCCGCAACGGGACATTGAGATTGCGCTCGGCCTGGAACACTCGGCCGACCAACAGGCTGCCGGTACCGCCGTTCGGCAGAATCAGGGTGGCTCGCCCGGCCAGGGTCAGACTCTGGCCGCCTTCATACAGGTCGTAGCCCGGCGAGCGATTGACATCGAAGAGATTGGTTTCGTCGAACTGCCAGACCTGGCTGTCTTCGTTGGGGATGCGCGGATCGAGGCGCACGTTGGGCCCGACGACGATTTGCGCGAGGGGCTCCAGGATCCAGGTGGCGTTGGCGGTCTGTTTGATCAATGGATAGCTGATGTCGGCCCCGACGTCCCCGAAGGCCCGGCTGATGGTGGCGTTGGAGGCGAACGGGGCTGGCAGGTCCGAGAGGTTGTAGACATCGCCGCGCGCCTGGACGAACGGCGAGATGCGCAGGCCATTGGCGAGGGTGATGTTCGATTGCCAGTCGAGGCCGAGGGTGGCGCGCCGGCTGTTGACGCCCGGCTGGTTCTCGCTCGAAGGCGACTGATTGCGGGTCAAGACCACGGCGCTGCCGCCGATGCGCAGGCGACCGCCGAGGATGGCGTCGGGCGCCTCGTAGCGCGCCTCGATCAGGGGGGCCACCGTCGGGATCGTGCTCTGCATGTCGCCTGGGCGCAGCCCTTCGACATCGACCGCGGCGATCGACAGGAACGAATTCTGGTCCTGACGCACGGTATCGATCTGGGAAATCAGGCGCCCACCGTCGGCGGCGTAGAGGCCGCGATCGGTAAAGACGTCGGGGATGGAGTACTTCTCGAAGATCAGTTTGTCGGAGGCCTGTTCGGCGGTGAACCCCCAGGTCCAGTGTGGGGCAAGGTCAAACTGGCCGCTGGCCAATAGGTAGCTGCGCGCCGTCATGGGGCCGAATTTGTCGCCGCTGGAGGTGAAGTCGCGGTCGTCGGTGACCCCGGCGCGGATGTCCATGATCCCTGAATAAAAGCGCTGGCGGTAGTCGACGTTCAGGAACGGATTGACCTTGGAGTTGAGCTGCGGGGCGATGGTGATGTCCGCCGAGGACGAGATCACCTGGTAGTACGGCTGCTCGTATGACACGCCGCGCGGGCCCGAGATTGTCAGGACCGGCAATAGAAAGCCCGACTTTCGCGAAGCCGAGGGCGCGGCGGTATAAAAAATTGGCAGGTAGAAGACGCTGATCCCCTTCACTTGGACTACTGCGTCCTGGAAGTAGAGGGTGCTGCGGGCCTTGTCCTCGACCACCTTGCGGGCGCGGATCGACCAGGTCGGCGTCTTGTGACCGTTTTCCGCGCAGATGTCGCAGGGCGTGAAGATAACCCGGTCCAATTCGGTGATGTTGGCGTCGCGCCGCTGGGTGCGGGCGGCGGCGATCTTAATGTTGTCCTGGAGGCGGGCGGCGAAGCCGATGGCGACGCCGGCGCTCATGTCCTTGTCCAGGGTCAGCGACTTGGCGAATTGGGCGGTGCCGTCGGGGTTGACCATGACCACGTGCCCGCGGGCGGTGACGACCCCGGTGTCGCGCTGGTAATCCAGCTCGTCGGCGCGCAGGGTCCGGCCCTGGTAACGCGCCTCGACGGACCCCTCTGCGATGACCCGATTGTGGGCGTCGTCCTGCACAAGGGTGTTGGCCTCGAGATAGAAACCCCCGCCTCTCAGCCCGTCATCTGGCGGCGGCGGAGCCGGCTTGGGCGGCGGTGTCATCATCTTGCTGAGCGGCTCGGCGACCGCGGAGCCGCCGACGAGCAGCGCCGCGCCGGCGCACATGCCAGCGATCGCTCCCGCCCCGTTGATCTTCGCCACTCGTGGACCTCTCTCGCGTCGCGCCTCGCCCGTCCCCACGAGTCAGCCGTCTTCCGTATAGCAAAGGAGAGTGACGCCCGCCAAAAGCGCCAGCAGAGGCGGCGACCACGCGGCCAGACCCGGCGGAATAACCTCCGACGCCCCCAGCGCGCCGCAGAATTCGTCCACGAAGAACAGGACGAAGCCCAGGGTCACGCCGGCCCCGACCAGAGCGGCCAGGTCGCCCAGGCGCATGAGCCTCAGCGAGAAACCGGCCCCAAGGATGGCCATGGCCGCGAACAGCACCGGGGTGGCCAGCAACTGCTGCCAGCGCAGGCGATAGCCGGTGGAGGAATAGCCGGCCAATTCCGCCGCACGCACCGTCGCCGGAAGGCGCCAGAAAGCCACCGCGCTTGGAGAAACGAACTTCTCCATCGCCGTGCGGTGATCCAGCATCGAGGGGACCGAAATTCGATCCGAATGAACTGAGCCCTCGCCAGGCAGGGATTCCCGCACGTCGCTGAAGCGCCAGTAGCCCGGCATCAGCCTCGCCTCCGAGGCTTCGAGCCGGCGCACGAAGCTGAGGTTGCCGGACGGATCGAGGTCGTCGATGAACACCGACACGCCCCGCAGACGCACCACGTCGTCGACCGTATCGTGGGACCGGGCGTGGATGACCACCTGCTGACGGTCGTCGCCCTGCCGCAGCCAGATCTCATCCGGCCCGCGTGAGCCCTCGGTGAGCGTCGCTTGGCGGTCTTCGAAACGGCCGTTCAGAGCCGAGGCGATCGGATTGAGCAAAGTCGTGGTTGCCACTCCGACCAGGAACGCCGCCGCCGCCGCCGGGAAAATGAACCGCCAGGCGGACACGCCGGCAGCGCGCATGGCCACCAGCTCGCTGCGTCGGTTCATGGCCACGAACGAGCCCATGGCGCCGAACAGGACCACGAACGGCAGCAGCAGCAGGATAACCATCGGTGACTTCAGCAGGGTCAGCCCGAGAAGGTCGACGAAGGTCAGGTCGAGGCGCCCGCCGAGG
>DASXMK010000246.1:0-8280 GCA_036495705.1 Caulobacteraceae bacterium
GCCCTCGGCCTGTGGCTGATGGACGCCTCGATCAACGTCTCGATGGAGCCGTTCCTGGCGTTTGTCGGCGACCTGTTGCCCGACGGGCAGAGGACCGCCGGCTACGCCGCCCAGAGCTGGTTCATCGGGGTGGGCGCCGTCGCGGCTTCGGCCCTGCCGTGGGTGCTATCGCACGTCTTTCATGTCGCCGACGGGATGGGACGCACGCCGGAAAGCGTCCGCCTGGCCTACTACATCGGCGGCGGCGCCCTCCTGGCCTGCGTCTTGTGGACCATCGCCACCACCCGAGAATACAGCCCGGCCGAGGTTCAGGCTCTCGCGCCGGCGAGCCGCGCCCGGGCGGCAATTTCAGACGGACCGTCAGCCCGGCTGCTGCTCACGCTTGGCCTGGCTTGCCTGATTGTGGGGGCCGGCGGGGCCCTGGCCCTCCACCTGACCGGATCGGACCTCGGGCCACAGTTGCTCGGCGCTCTCGTGGCCGCCTTCGGCGCCGCCCAGCTGGCCGCCGGGGCCCTGAAGGCGGCGGGCCGGGCCGGCGGCGGCTTCTCCGAAGTCATGGACGACCTGTTCCGCATGCCCAAGGTCATGCGCCAGCTGGCCTTGGTGCAATTCTTCACCTGGTTCGGCCTGTTCGCCATGTGGATCTATGCGACCCCGGCGGTCACCGCCTTCCACTACCGCGCGGCGGCCGGCACGGCGGCCTACAACGAGGGGGCCGATTGGGTGGGCGTTCTGATGGCCGCCTACAACGGCGTGGCGGCGCTGGTCGCCTTCGCCCTGCCGGCTCTGGCCAGGCGCACCGGCCGCAAGGGCGCCCACGCCCTGTGCCTGACGCTCGGCGGCGTCGGCCTGCTGTCGTTCCCGCTCATCCACGATCCGACGGCGCTGCTGGTGTCGATGATCGGCGTCGGCATCGCCTGGGCTTCGATCCTGTCGACGCCCTATTCGATTCTCTCCAGCGCCGTGCCGGCGGAGAAGATGGGCGTCTACATGGGCATCTTCAATTTCACCATTGTCACGCCCCAGCTCCTGGCCGCGACGGTGCTCGGCCTGGCGCTCAAGACACTTCTGGGCGGCGAGGCCATCTGGGCCCTGGCGCTTGGCGGCGCCTGCTTTGTCGCCGCCGCGGCCGCCTCCCTGGCGGTGGACGATCCGGCTGGCGCGTCATTGCGCGAAGGGTAGGCGGACAGCAGGGCCCGCGTGACCCCATTGGTCCATCCAAAGCCATCCTGAAGGGGGTATTCGCCACCGCCTCCCGGCCGGATCTCATCAACGTCGTATTTCTCGAGAAGCTTCCCGGTTTCGCGGTAAGTCCGGCTGACCGTGGCGATCCAACGGATGGCGATCTCCCGCGCCAGACCGGCATGGCCGTAACGCCTGAGCCCCTCCACGGCGATCCACTGGAGAGGGGCCCAGCCATTGGGCGCGTCCCACTGCTGACCCGTCCGCACGGTGGTGGTTCGAAGGCCCCCTTGCCCCAGCAGCTGGCTGCGGACTTCGCGCGCGACTTGCCCGGCCTGCTGGTCCGAAGCCGCGCCCACGAACAGCGGGAAAAGCATGGCGGCGCTGGGGCGATCGAGGCTGTGATCCGTGCCCCAGTCAAAATCCAAGTACTCGCCATGGGCGTTGTCCCAGAGATAGCGATCGATGGCGCGCCGTCGTCGCTCGGCCCGCGCGGTGAATTCGCGACGGCACGTGAACTCCCGGGCGCGGCCGCACCCCTCGGCGATCGCGCGCTCCATTCCGAACAGCAGGCTGTTGAGATCGACCGGAACGATGGCCGTGGTCTCCAGGCTGGCCAGGGAACGGCCGTCGGCCAGCCAGCGCGAACTGAAGTCCCAGCCGCTCTCGGCGGCGGCCCGAATGTCCAGGTAAAGCGCGGGCGCCGGCCGGCCGGAGCTTGCCGCCAGGGCCACGTCTTCCCTGTACGACTCGTCGCGCGGCGTGTTGGAAGCGTCCCAGTAGCGGTTAAGGAGCGAGCCGTCTTTCAGGCGCACGACGTTTCTGATCGCGTGGCCAGCTCGCACATGGTCCTCGCCCTGCATCCAGTAACGATATTCTTGGCGAAGAGCGGGGAGGTAACGAGCGTAGCCAGCGGCGGGGTCACGCGAGCTGAGCAACCCCGTCATCAGAAAGAAGACTGGCGGCTGTGAACGGCTCAAATAGTAGGTGCGCGCGCCATTGGGAACGTGGCCGTAGCGCCGGGTCAGGTCGGCGAAATTGTTGACCAGGCCACGGGCCAGGTCCTGACGGCCGTCGTCCATGAGCCCTAAGGCGGTGAAATAGGAGTCCCAGTAATAGACTTCCCGGAACCGGCCCCCCGGAACCACATAGGGATAGTTGAGCGACAGCTGGGAGGAATAGGGTCGAGCGGCCAGCGGCGGCCGCGCCAGCACCGGCCAAAGCGCGGCGATATGGGCCGCGAGCGGGAGACGCGCCGCCGTCGGCGGCGCCGGTTCAACCTGGGCTGGCAGATCGAAATTGCGGGCCACAAAAGCGCGCAGATCGTCCTTTGAGAGGCCGGGGCGGTAGTCCGCCAGGATCTGGGCCGGCGGTCGGCGGGGAACCGCGTCGGCGAAGGTCTTGCTGTCGGGAAAGATCCCAGCCAACTCGACGTCGGCGTACAGCTTGCCGAAGATCGCAGCCGGCGCTTGCGGAACGCGTTCGGCCGCTTCCGCCGACGCTGCGATGAGAATGCAAACGCCCGCCGCCACGGGCAAGATCAGACTTGGCCATCCGCTCCGCCGGATCTTGTTCAACCCCGGGCCTAATCCTTAGGAATCCGCGCCGAATGCGGTCACGTCGCCACGTCCGCCGCAAGAGGCCATCGCCGTCCGCCTGAATGGCACGTCCGGATTGAGACTGCACCGATCGGACTTCGAGCGCGACGTGCTGGCGGTCCCAGGCGCGACGTCTTCGTAGGGAACCCAAGGCCGGAGACGGACCTTATCCGGCAGCATGACCGCAGCCTATATCCCTCCGGCCCCCGCGCCGCGCGATCGCCCCTTCGGGGTTCTCGGCCTTCTCGCCGCCCTGCGCCGCAATCCGCTCGAATGCTGGACGCGCCGGCATTTCGAGGCGTTGGTGGTCGAGGCGCGACTGCCGTTCGGCCGAGCGATGCTGGTCAACGATCCGTGCGCCATCCGTCACGTCCTGTTCGCGGCCGCCGGCGCCTATCGCAAGGACCGGCTGCAGAAGCGCGTGCTTTCGGCGGGCATGGCCGAAGGCCTGCTGAGCGCCGAGGGCGAGCGCTGGCGCGCGCAAAGACGCCTGGCCGCGCCGCCGTTCGCCCATCGCTCGGTGCGCGACTTCGCCCCGGCGATGCGGGCCGCCGCCGAGGCCATGGTCGGGCGCTGGCCGGCGCGCGCCGGGGCGGTGGACGTCGATGTCGAGATGCGCCGGGTGACCCTTGACGTCCTCGAGCGCACTATTTTCGCCGACGGTTTCGGACGCGACGCCGAAGACATCCGCCGCGCCATGACGGTCTATTTCGACGTCATCGGCAAACTGGGCGCCCTCGACCTGCTGGGCGCGCCGGAAGTCATTCCGCGGCTCAGCCAGCTGCGCGTGCGCTCGACCCTGCGCTTCTTTGAAGGCGCCATCGACGACTTGATTTCGGCGCGTCGACGGGACCTCGAAAGGGACTCGAAAGGCGCTCCGCAGGACATGCTGACCCGCCTGTTGGAGGCCAGCGACGGCGAGAACGGCCTCTCGCCGGCCGAGGTGCGCTCCAACATCCTGACCTTCTTCGCCGCCGGCCACGAGACCACCGCCAACACCCTGACCTGGGCGCTGTTCCTGCTCTCGCAGTCGCCGGAATGGATGCGCCGGGTCGAGCGCGAGGCGGTGGCGGCGCTGGCCGGGCCGGCGGAGACGTTCTCCGACCGCCTCACCGACACCCGCGCGGTGATCGAGGAGGCCGTGCGCCTGTATCCGCCCATCGCCGCCATCAGCCGCGTGTCGTTGGGCGAAGACGAGCTGGCCGGCGTCAAGGTGAAACGCGGGACCTTGGTCGTCATCTCGCCGTGGGTGCTGCACCGCCATCAGCGCCTGTGGGACGAGCCCGACGCCTTCGATCCGCGACGGTTCCTGGGCGAGGCCCGCGAGCGGATCGACAAGTTCGCCTATCTGCCGTTCGGGGCCGGGCCGCGCACCTGCATCGGCCAGGCCTTCGCCTTGCAGGAGGCGGCCCTGGTCCTGGCCACGGTGGTCGGACGTTTCAGCCTGCAGTTGGCCCCCGGCCAGGTGGTGTGGCCGCTGTTGCGCGTCACCCTGCGCCCGGCCCACGGCCTGCGCATGATCGTGCGGCCCAAGCCGGCCCCGCCGGCCCTGGCGCGCGCCGCCTAACCTTTGGGTAGCGACGCGGTCGTCCAGCCGCCGCCCAGGGCCTCGATCAGCGACACCGCCGTGGTCAGGCGGTTGGCCTGCATCTGCACCAGCGCCCTTTGCGCATCCAGGGCGGTGATCTGGGCCGCGTCGACGGTGGTGAAGTCGACGGTGCCGGCGGCGTATTCATTGCGGGCGATGGTCACCCCGGCGTCGGCGTCGGCGAACGCGCGCTGCAGTTGCGCCTCCTCGGTGATGTAGACGCGTTGGGCGGCGAGGTTGTCCTCCACCTGGCCGAAGGCGGTGAGCACCGTCTGGCGGTAGTTGGCCACGGCCTGATCATAGGCGGCGCGGGCTTGGCGCACCTTGGCCGTGCGCGCACCGCCCTGGAAGATGGTCTCGGCCACCTGCGCCCCCAGGGACCAGAACGAGTTCGACAGATTGAACAGCTGGCCAAGGTTGGGCGCCGAGAAGCCGCCATCGCCGCTCAGGGTCACGTTGGGGTAGAACGCGGCCACGGCCACGCCGATTTGTTCGCTCTGGGCGGCGGCTGTGCGCTCGGCGTTGGCGATGTCGGGCCGGCGCTGCAGCAGCATCGAAGGCACGGCGGCCGGGATAAGCGGCGGGCGGAGGGTCCACGGGCCGGGCGGCAGGGTGAGGCTCGCCGGCGCCTGCCCGGCCAGGATGGCGATGGCGTGCTCCATGCGCGCGCGTTGCTGAATGAGGTCGGTGTCGCCGGCCTGGGCGCTCTCCAGCTGTGAGCGCGCCGTCAGCACGTCGCTGCGTGAGAGGTTGCCGGCGGCATATTTGTTCTGGGTGATGGTCAGGGTCTTGCCATAGGCGACGATGGTCCCGTCCAGGTCGCGCTTCTCCTCGTCAAGCTCGCGCAAGGAGAAGTAGTCCGCGGCCAGCTCGGTCTGGGCCGAGAGGCGGGCGTTGGCCACCAGGGCGGCGCTGGCCTGGGCCGAGGCCTTGGCGCTGCGGATGTTGCGTCGCACCGCGCCCCAGATGTCCGGAGCCCAGGTGGCGCCGAGGCTCGCCCGGTAGAGGGTCCGGGTCGCGCCGCCGGCGCCAGGAGTTCCGTTGGCCCCGCCGGATGCGCCGCTGCCGGCGCTGTTCGAGCCGCCGCCGGACACAGTCGCCGACCCATCGGCCGTTACGGTCGGCCACAAAGCAGCCTGATCCTGCGCCACCAGGGCGTGGGCCTGGCGATAGGCGGCCTCGGCCGCGGCCAGGGTCTGGTTGGAGACCTGGACCCGCGCCTCCAGGTCGTTGAGGGTCGGATCGCCGAACACCGTCCACCAGTCGGCGCGGTCGGCGGCGTCCGACGGCTGGGCCGGGCTCCAGCCTTCGGCTTCCTTGTAAGCCGGCGGAGTCGGGGTGCTGGGCCGGCGATAGTTGGGCCCGACCAGGCAGCCGGCGACGCCGGTCAGCAGCAGGGCGATCGTGCAGGAGCGGGTGAGGGACATCATGGGCGGTCTCAAACGGCGGGGGCCGGTTCGGGGTGAGGGCGCAAGCGGCGGCCGCCGCGCCGGCCGCGGCGAACCGCGAGGCGATCGAGGTACAGATAGACCACCGGCGTGGTGAGCAGGGTGATCACCTGGCTGACAAGCAGGCCGCCGATGATGGTGACGCCCAGCGGGCGGCGAAGCTCGGCCCCCTCGCCCCAACCGATGGCCAGGGGCGCGGCCCCCAGAATGGCGGCGAAAGTGGTCATCATGATCGGGCGGAAGCGGGTGAGCGCGGCCTGGCGGATGGCGTCGTGCGGGCTCAGGCCCTCGTCGCGCTCGGCGGCGATGGCGAAATCGATCATCAGGATGGCGTTCTTCTTGACGATGCCGATCAGCAGGATGACCCCGATCAGGGAGATGATCGAAAACTCGATGTGGAACATGATCAGGGCGATCACCGCGCCGATCCCGGCCGAGGGCAGGGTCGAGAGCACGGTCAGCGGGTGGATGTAGCTCTCGTAGAGGATGCCGAGCACCAGGTAGATGGCCACCAGGGCGGTCAGGATCAGGACCGGCTCGCTGGACAGGGATTGCTGGAACACCTTGGCGGTGCCCTGGAAGCTGCCGTGAACGGTGGCCGGCATGCCGATCTGGGCTTCGGCCTGGGCGATGGCCCGGGTGGCGTCGCTCAGCGACTTGTTGGGGGCGAGATTGAACGAGATGGTGGTGGCCGGCGAGGTGTCCTGGTGGTTGACCGAATTGGGCGTCGCGCCATCGGCCCAATGAGCAACCGTTGATAAGGGAACCAGGGTCTCGGGGGTGGTGCTGATGGCGACGCCCTGCGATGCCGCCCGCCCCGGCGGGGCCATGGGGCCGGCGACCGCGGTGGCGCCCACGGCCACGGCCTGTCCGGTTCCGGCCGCGATCGCTCCGGGCTGACCGGCGACATTGCCGGAGGCCGCGGTAAAGCTGGGCGCGGCGGTGGTCGCGGCCGGAGGGGCGGTCGCGGCCTGGGCCTGCAGCCGCGAAATCGGCGTCGAGAACGATGAGGTCGCCGCGCTCGCCGCGGCGGTGGCTTTGGTGGCGCTCGCCGCCACCGTGGAGGTCGTCTGGCCGGCCCGCACCGCCGCAAGGGTGGCGAAACTGCCCGCCGCCTGGGTCGCCGGCGTGCTCCCGGCGGCGGTGGCCAGGCCCACGGCGCTGGCCGGCGCGGGGGCCACGCTGATCCCGCCCGCGGCCGCCCCGGTGCTGATATAGATGTCCCTGAGGCTGGTCGGGTCCTGGGTGAAGCGCGGATCGGCTTCCATGACCACGCGGTATTGGTTGGTGTCCTTGTAGATCACCGAGACTTGGCGCTGGCCGAAGGCGTCGTAGAGGGTGTTGTCGATCTGTGTGTTGGTGAGGCCGAGCTGGGCGGCCTTGTCGTGATCGATGGTGACGTAGCTGTCGAGGGCGTGGTCCTCCTGGTCGGTGTTCACGTCCGTCAGGGCCGGCTGCAGTTTCATGGCCTCGGCCAGTTTCGACGCCCACAGCCGCAGCTGTGTGAGGTCCTGCGCCTCCAGGGTGTACTGATAGGTGGCGTTGCTCTGGCGGCCGCCGACGCGCACGTCCTGGACCGGATTGAGGAACAGGGCCGCCCCGATCACCCGGGCGAGTTTCGGCCGCAGGCGGGCGACCACCGCCGCCGACCCGCCTTTGCGCTCGTTTCTGGGCTTGAGGGTGGTGAACAGGAAGCCGCCGGCGGCGTTGCTGCCGGCGAAGGCGACGACGTTCTGCACCGACGGGTCATGGCGGACGATGCTGACCAGCTGGTGCATGCGCTGGCTGGTCAGGGCGAACGAGCTCGACTGGTCGGACTGCAGGCCGCCGGCGATCGAGCCGGTGTCCTGCTGTGGGAAAAAGCCCTTCGGGACAATGGTGTACAGATAGCCGCTGAGGACGATCGTCACCACTAGCACCACCAGCATCAGCGGCCCGGCGTCCAGCGACCAATCGAGGCAGCGCTCATAGAGCCCCCGCATCCACTCGAACGCGACCTCGGCGCGGTGCGCGATGCCGCCGGCTGCCCGTTTCGGTCGATCGACCAGGAAGGCGCACATCATCGGCGTGGTGGTCAGTGAAATGACCAGGGACACCAGCACCGCCGCCGACAGGGTGACGGCGAACTCGCGGAACAGGCGCCCGACGATGCCGCCCATGAGCAGGATGGGAATGAACACGGCCACCAGGGAGACGCTGATCGACAGCACCGTGAACCCCACCTCGCGGGCGCCCAGCAGCGCCGCTTCGACCCGGTTCATGCCCGCCTCCACGTGGCGGGTGACGTTCTCGAGGACGACGATGGCGTCGTCGACCACGAAGCCGGTCGAGACCGTGAGGGCCATGAGCGACAGATTGTCGAGGGAGAAGTGGAGTAGGTACATGACGCCGAGCGCGCCCAGCAGCGAGGTGGTCACCGCCACGCTGGGGATCAGCACCCCGCGGCCGTTGTGCAGGAAGAACG
>DASXMK010000247.1:0-4943 GCA_036495705.1 Caulobacteraceae bacterium
CCGCTTTTCATCTTCACTGTTGGGATGGAGGATGGCTTGGGCGCGGGGAGTGACCCGCATCTCTCCCTTTCCAGCGCGCTCAACCAGTCCATATTGCGCAAGAGCGGCGAGGGTAGCATTAGCCGGCCCGCTCAACCCCAAGTAACCGATCAGCTTTGCCGCAGCTTGCCGGTCCACGGACGACAGTCGGTAGGAGGCCTCGATCTTGCGCACATGCCCGACAGCCTCACTGAGTGACGAGACGGGATAAGACGGACTCCGGATAGGTTTGGGAGAGGCGGTGTTCATGGCATTTTCCCTTGCTGATTTTCCCTAGGTAATAGGAGCAAGAGAAAAAAGCAATGCCCGTTACTCTGATGCCTTGACGTCGATTTTGCCTCTGCGCATAAAGGGCTGCAGGAGGTGACTCATGAACGCCAGGAGGGTTGCCCTCGCCGCGCCAATGCTCACGCGCACGCGGTAGGGGCTAAACGAAAGAGACCGCCGACCCGGGCCTGGGCGACGGTCTCGATGTGAGCCAATGAGAAAAATGGATTCCAGACTGGCGGCTGTGCTCATACCACGGCCGCCTTTTTCTTGGAATCCCGTCATCATACAAGGGCAATTCAAGTTGGACCCATTCGCTGGTGCGGTCGCTTTTCGCCTTGGGCTTAGACCCACTCACCAGTCCTTCGATAGGTCAGGCGCTTTCCCGCCACGCCAGCCAGCGCCCGCGCGGCGCGCTCTTGATCGTCCACGCCCAGCGCAACGCGATTCGAATAGCGGAAGTTAAACTCGGCCAAGTAGCGGTGCAGGTGGGCTTCGCTGACGTGCTGATAGACGCCAATCAGGCCGCGCTTCAGGATGCTGAAATAGCCCTCGACGGTGTTCGAGTGCGCTTCGCCCGAACGTATTCCTCGACGCCGTGATTGACGGTTTCATGGCTCACGAAAGCGCGGCCGATGGGACGATACTGGCCAGCGTCGTCGGTCATCAGACGCGACTTGCGGTCCGCATGCTTGAAGATAATCGGGGCGAGCGTTGCGCCAGTGACGTTAGCCACATGGAAGGAACGAGCGCGTCCGCCGCGCTCCAGTAAGGTGAAGGCAACCTGCTTGCCCACAGCGCCGATGTTCTTCGGGTTGCGTTTGGACAGGCGCTTGTTGCGTTCCTTGCCGCCAATCACGGTTTCATCCGCCTCTAAGGTCATGCCTTCCCCGCCAAGCGGACCAAGCATGCCGTCATCCATTGCCGCGCGGATGCGGTGCGTCAGAAACCAGGCGGTCTTATAGGTCGTTTCCAGCGTCCGCATGAGCTGGTGCGAGCTGACGCCCTTCTTGGAGGAACACATGAGGAAGATGGCCTGCAGCCACTTCGTCATGGGCAAGTGGCTATCCTCAAAGATCGTGCCAACGCGCACGGTGAATTGCTTTCGGCACTGGCCACAGAATTTCAGGCCGCAGCGCAGGGCGCCGTCGGGGTTCTTCTTGCTCTTAGTGCCGCGCACCGAGGCGAGCGCCGAGATGCGGTCCACGCCGCCGCAATGTGGGCAGACAGGGCCTTGGGGCCATAGCTCGGCTTCGACATAGGCGAAGGCGGCGGCTTCATCGTGGAAGTGAGCTTGAGAGAGGATCGACATTGGCTAATTCCCTTATGGAATCAACCTACTCACCTCAGTTGCATTTGTCAAGTGCATAATCGCCCCCAAAGGGGGGAGAGAGACGGGTAGCTCCTGCCTTGCTCCTCACCGCGCCTCGGCCAGCAAGGACAGCAGATAGTCGCCATAACCGCTCGATTTGAGCGGGCTGGCCAGGGCCTCCAGTTCGGCGGCGCTGATCCAGCCCTGGCGCCAGGCGATCTCTTCCGGGCAACAGATCTTCAGGCCCTCGCGCTCCTCGATGATGCGCACGAACTGGGCCGCATCCAGCAAGGCCCCGTGGGTGCCGGTGTCGAGCCAGGCGTGGCCGCGGCCCAGCACCTCGACCGTAAGCTCGCCGGCCTCGAGATAGAGACGATTGAGATCGGTGATCTCCAGTTCGCCCCGGGCCGATGGGGTCAGGTCGGCGGCCAAGCCGGCCACCCGCTGGTCATAGAAATACAAGCCAGTGACGGCGTGGTTGGACTTCGGGGCGGCCGGCTTTTCCTCGATGGCCACCGCCCGGCCGTCGGCATCGAAGGTGACGACGCCATATTGCGAGGGGTCTTTGACCCGATAGGCGAACACCGTGGCCCCGCTCTGGCGCTGATTGGCGCGCTGCAGGATGTCAGCCAGGCTGGCGCCATAGAACAGATTGTCGCCGAGGATGAGGGCGCAGGGCCGGCCGGCGACGAAATCGGCCCCGATGACGAACGCCTGGGCCAGGCCCTCGGGCCGCGGCTGGGCGGCGTAGGCGATCGAGACGCCCCATTGCGAGCCATCGCCCAGCAGTCGGCGGAAGGCGTCCTGCTCGTGCGGGGTGGTGATGACCAGGATTTCGCGGATGCCGGCCAGCATCAGCACCGACAGCGGATAATAGATCATCGGCTTGTCGAACACCGGCATCAGCTGTTTGCTCACCGCCACGGTCAGCGGGTAGAGCCTGGTGCCCGCGCCGCCGGCCAGAACGATGCCCCGCCTCTCCATGGACGAGGCCTAGCAGAAAAAAGCCTGGCGGATAAACTCGCTGACCGGGCCGTCCAGGACGGCGACTTCGCTCAGCGTTCGAACACCAGGAGGGTGGAAGTCGCGCTCGCGTACAGGCGGCCGGCGCGGTCCGTCAGGCTGGCCTCGGCGAAGGCGGCCCGGCGACCAAGCGAAACCACCCGGCCCTCGGCGCGGACCGGGCCGGTGTCCAGGCTCATCGGACGGTGAAAGGCGACCTTCAACTCCAAGGTCGTATAGCCCTGGCGCGCGGAAAGCTTCGTCTGAACCGCGCAGCCGCAGGCCGAGTCGAGCAGGGTGGCGGCATAGCCGCCGTGGACCGAGCCGATGGGATTGTAGACCGAGAGGCCGGGCGCGCCCTCGAACACCGCGCGGCCGTCGCCGACCTCGACCAGATCGAAGTCAAGCGCCTCCGCGATGCCGGGGCGTCGGCCCGACGCCATCAGCGCCTCGAGTTGCTGGCGGCCATTCCGCTCATCGATGGTGTCGATCGTCAGGCTCATTGCAGGCTCTCCAAGGCGAAGCGATGTTTCAAGGCGGCTTTGGATCGATCCAGGATGGCGTCGGAAATAGTGGGATCGGGTTCGGCCCGCGCCAGGGACAAGGCGCCGACCAACTCGGACATCATCGAACTGGCCGCGGCCTCAGGCGTGTCGCGGCCCAGCAGGGCCAATTTCTCGGCCAGGCGGTCGCGCAGGGTCGCCACCCCCGCGGCGAAACGCGCGCGCGCGTTGTCGGTCAGCCGTGGCAGGTCGGCGGCCAGAAACGGCATCGGACAGCCGGTAGAACGGGCGTCGCGATGAGCGCGCGAAAGATAGAAATCGATGTAGGCGGCAAGCGCCTCCGCCGGCGCCCGGTCTTTCGACTCCGGCATCAGCCGCGATGATCCTTCGACGAACATCTGGTCGATCGCGGCGGCGACCAGATCGTCCTTCGACGCGAAATGGGCGTAGAAGCCGCCAACGGTCAGCCCGGCCTTGGCCATCACGCTGGCGATGGCGATCTGGTGCGGCCCTTCGGCCCGCATGGCTTTGGCCGCCTCCGCCAACACCCGCTCGCGGGTCTTGTGCTTGTGGTCGAATTCGTAGCGCATGGGCCTGCACTCGCTTTTATATGGCTAACGTAATATTATGAATATAATATATCAAGCCGGTCTCTCGACCCCGCCGGTTGGGGTGAAACTGAAAAGGGACTCGCCACGAGGATGACGTGTGCGCCGCCCGGGATTAAGCTCAGCCAAACACCGGACGCTCACGGTGACACACCCTTCTGGCGCGGGAGGTGATGCACGATTGCGCAGCTGACGATCAACGGCCAGGTCCGTGAAGTGGATGCGCCGCCGGACATGCCCCTCTTATGGGTGCTGCGCGACCTCCTGAAGCTCACCGGCACCAAGTTCGGCTGTGGCATCGCCCAGTGTGGGGCGTGCACGGTGCATGTGGACGGCGCGCCGCTGCGCTCATGCATGCTGCCGGTCAGCGCCGTGGCCGGCCGCAAGGTCACCACCATCGAGGCCATCGGTACGACCCCCGCCGGCCACAAGATCCAGCAGGCGTGGCTCGATCTGGAGGTGATACAGTGCGGCTATTGCCAGCCCGGCCAGGTGATGTCAGCCGCCGCCCTGCTGGCGACCACGCCCAACCCCGACGACGCCGACATCGACGCCGCCATGGCCGGCAATATCTGCCGCTGCGGCACCTATGTGCGCATCCGCGAGGCGATCAAGCACGCGTCCAAACTGGTCTAGGGAGGAACGATCATGGCGCTCCTGGACAGACTGCCGGCCGCCGAAACCGCTCCCCGCCTTTCCCGCCGCGCCGTGCTCCAGGTCGCGGCCATGGCCGGCGGCGGCCTGCTGGTCGGCTTTGCGGCCCCGCTCGGCGAAGCGGCTGAAACCGGCAAGAGCGGCTTCGCCCCCAACGCTTTCATCCGCATCGATCCGGCCGGCAAGGTCACCCTGGTCATGCCCCAGGTCGAGATGGGGCAGGGGACCTACACCTCCATCTCCATGATCCTGGCCGAGGAGCTGGACGCGGACTGGTCCAAGGTCGCCTACGAGCACGCCCCGCCCAGCGACGCCCTCTATGGCAACCCGGTCTTCGGCCTCCAGGCCACCGGCAACTCCAACTCCGTCCGCGCCTTCTGGAAGCCCCTGCGCAAGGCCGGGGCGGCGACCCGGGCGATGCTGGTCCAGGCGGCCGCCTCCGGCTGGGGCGTGGCGCCCGCCTCTTGCCGCACAGAGTCGAGCCAGGTCATCCATGACCCCAGCGGGCGCAGGATCGCCTATGGCGCCCTCACGGCCGCCGCCGCCCGCCTGAAACCC
>DASXMK010000248.1:0-2773 GCA_036495705.1 Caulobacteraceae bacterium
TCTCCCCCGGCGCGGCCGAGGGCCTGGCCGGTCCCGTACGCGCGGCCGTGGCCACGCCGGCGCGGGCCAGGGCGGCGGCGTGATCCGGCTCGTGTCGGCTCTGGCGCTTGTCGCCGGATCGGCGCTGGCGGCCGATGACCCCTATGAGGCGCTCAGAGCCATGGATGGCCACTGGATCGCCACCACGTCTGGCGGCCGCACCCAGACCATCGACAACCACTGCGCCAGGACCGGCCTGTTCTTCGTCTGCGAACAGGCGGTAGGCGGCAAGCCGTCGGCTCTGGTGGTGTTCCTGCCTACAGCCGGCGAGAAACGCCAACAGAATTACAAGACCGAGACCCTTACCGCCGCCGGCGACCGGGCCGGCTCGTGGCGCGAGTTGACCATCGACAACGACCGCTGGACCTATGCCGGCCCAGCCCGTCCCCTCGGCGTCAAGCGCCGGGAACGCACGATCGTCACCCATTCCGGCCCCGACTTCATGCACGCCGAGATTCAGGCCTCGACCGACGGCAAGATCTGGACCGTCGTGGCCTTTGAGGACCTCAACCGCGCGCCTTGAGGCCTGACGGCTAAGGCCGCAGCTTGAGCGGGGCCGCCCCCGGGCCTACCTGTCAAGGCCATGGGCGCCCAGCAAACATCAGCCGGACTGGAAGGCGTGATCGCGGCCGCCAAACAGGCCCCGGGCCGGGGCCTGCCGCCGGTGCATCTGTGGAACCCGGCCCACTGCGGGGCGATCGACATCGTCATCAGGCGCGATGGCCTGTGGTTCCATGAGGGTTCGCCGATCGGCCGCGAGGCCCTGGTGCGCCTGTTCTCGACCATCCTGCGCAAGGATCCCGAAGGCTATGTGCTGGTCACCCCGGTCGAGAAACTGGCCATCACCGTCGAGGACGCCCCCTTCGTCGCCATCCGCGTCGACCGGCTCGGCCAGGCGCTGCGCTTCCTGACCAATGTCGGCGATGTCGTCGAGGCCGGGCCGGATAACCCCATCCGGGTCGAGATGGACCCCGGCACGGGCGAGCCCCGGCCCTATGTCCATGTCCGCCGCGGCCTCGAAGCCCTGATCGCCCGGCCGGTGTTCTACGAACTGGCCGAGATGGCCGATCGGCGCGACACGGCGGACGGACCGCGCATGGGCGTCGCCTCCAACGGGGCCTGGTTCGCGCTTGGCCCGCCGGCGGGCCAGGTTTGAGTCCGCCGCACGAGGAAGCGGCGTTCCGCGACTGGGTCGCCCGCCACCTCGATCCCCTGGACGCCCACCCGGCCGCCATCGGCCGCTCCGACTTCGATCTCAGCCCCGGCCAGACCCCGGCCGAGGCCGCGGTCCTCACCCCGGCGGCGGTCCTGGTCGGCCTGGTCACCCGCGAGCACGGCCTCTCGGTGATCCTCACCCGGCGTTCGGACGCCCTGCGCAGCCACACCGGCCAGATCGCCCTGCCAGGCGGGCGCTGCGAGCCCGGCGAGATGCCCTGGGTCGCGGCCCTGCGCGAGGCCCACGAGGAGATCGGCCTGGACCCGGCCCTGGTCAGCGTCGCCGGCCTCTCCACCCCCTACCGCACCGGCACTGGTTTTCACGTCGTCCCCGTGGTCGGATTCGTCGCTGCGGGCTATGAGCCGAAACCCAACCCCGACGAGGTGGCCGAGGTGTTCGAGACGCCGTTCGGATTTCTCATGGACCCGGCCAGCTACGAGCAGCGCGAAATGCGCACCGCCGACGGCGTCCGTCGCCGGTTCTACGCCGCCACCTGGGAGGACCGCACCATCTGGGGGGCCACCGCCGGCATGCTGCGCGCCCTCTACGATCGCCTGTATGGAGCCGCCGTTGCTTAAGGCCATCCTCGAGCGGGTGATCCTGTTCTTCGTGCCCATCGCGCTGGGCTATCTGTGGCGCTGGGCCACGGAAAACCGCGCCCGCGTGCGCGGGCGGTCGGAGCCCTCCGCGCCAGCGGCGATCCGCCTGGCCCCGCCGGCGCCGGCCATGCGTCCGCGCACCGTGCTGTGGCTGGCCGGAGCCGGGGCGATCCTGGTCGCCGCCTCGCTGGTCGGCGGGGCCTTGTGGCCGCGCGGGCCGGACCGCGCGGTCTATGTGCCGGCCGAGGTCCAGCCCGGCGGCGGCGTCACCCCCGGCCATTTCGAACCGGCGCGCAAGTGAGCCCGTCCCTCACCCCCCAGCCGTGGATGACCGAGGCGCCCACCGTCGCGGTCATGGACGCCCTGATCGCCGCGGCGGGTAAGGACGGGGCGAGGTTCGTCGGCGGCTGCGTGCGCGACGCCCTCTTGGGCCGCGAGGTCGGCGACATCGATATCGCCACCCCTCTGACCCCGCCGCAGGTCAAGGCCGCGCTGCAGGCGGCCGGCATCGCCACCGTGCTCACCGGCGAGGCCCATGGCGTCATCACCGCGGTGTGCCAGGGCCGCCCGTTCGAGATCGCCACCCTGCGCCGCGATGTCGAGACCGACGGCCGCCACGCCGTGGTCGCCTTCACCACCGATTGGGACGAGGACGCCGCCCGCCGCGATTTCCGCCTCAACGCCCTCTATGCCGACCGCGACGGCGCCATCCTCGATCCCACCGGCCATGGGGTGGCCGACGCCAGGGCCGGGGCCGTCGTTTTCGTCGGCGAGCCGCAGGCCCGCATCCGCGAGGACGCCCTGCGCATCCTGCGCTTTTTCCGCTTCTTCGCCGGCTATGGCCGCGGCCAGCCGGACGCCGCCGCCCTGGCCGCCTGCGCCGAGCTCAGGGATCTGGCCGCCAGCCTCTCGGCCGAGC
>DASXMK010000249.1:0-2585 GCA_036495705.1 Caulobacteraceae bacterium
GCCGCGGTGGACGATGTGCGGGGTGACCACGATATAGAGCTCGGTCTTGGATCGGGTCTGGTTGTTCAGGTGGAAGATCTGGCCAAGGCCCGGCACGTCGCCCAGTCCCGGCACCTTGCTCCTGGTGATGAGGTTGCTGTCCTGGGTGAGGCCGCCGATGACGAAGGTCTCGCCGTCGTGCACCGTCGCCGAGGTCTCCGCCTCGCGCTGGCTGATGGTCGGGTAGCCCTGGGAATAGCCCGAGACAGAGGAGACCACGCAGAACACGTGCGAGGTCACGAACCCGTCGCTGCTGACTCTAGGCGCGATCTGCAGGGTCACGCCGACGTTGACGTACTGCACCTGTTGCGAAACCCCGTTGACGCCCGAGAGGGTGATGGAGGTCAGGATCGGCAGGGCGTCGCCGGTGATGATCTTGGCGTCGCCCCCGCTCTGGGCGGCGATCCGCGGCTTGGAGACGATCCGCCCGTGGCCCTGGGTGACCTGGGCGTAGAGCGCGGCCTGCAATGACGCGCTGACCACGCCGTGCAACGGATTGCCGCTGAGGCCGGGCGCCGAATAGGAGCCGGAAGTGAAGTTGGCGACCCCGATCTGGCCGGCGGTGTTGTCGAAATTCAAGCCGACGTTCTTGGCCCCGGTCTCGTCCAGTTCGACGAACTGCGTCTCCAGGAGCACGCTTTCCACTGGCACGTCGATCTCGGCGATCTTCGCCTTGAGGCGGGCGATGCGTTCGGGGCTGCCTTTGAGGATGATGGCGTTGAGGCGCCGGTCGATACCGATGGAATCGTCCACCGACTGGGCCAGCGGCTGGTTGAGGCTGTCGGGATTGGGCGGCGGCGGGGTGTAGTTGGCGGAACCGTTCATGCTGGCCGAGCCGAACGCCGGCTCATGCGGCTCGAAGGAATCGTTGGACTTGACCGTCTGGCCCTCGGTCAGCAGGCCGACCACCTCGCTGACGTCGGCGTATTTCAGCGGCACCAGCTCAAAGCCGTCCTCCCCGGGCGGCCGATCCATGGCCTTGGGCAGGGCCCCGGAGCCGGCCTCACCGCTCGCCGAGGCCACGGCTTGGTGTGCGGACGTGATGGTCAGGCTTATGGTGTGATCATTAACCGTAGTGGCTTTCAGGTGCAGCTGGGCGGCGGCGGCGAACTTCAGAACCAGGATGGTTTCGTTCTGCTGGAATTCGATCTGCTGCAGCAGGCCATGGTAGGTCGAGGGCCCGCGCGCGGCCGGCCCGCGCGAGGACAAGGCGAAGCCGATGGCCGGATGAGCGCTGTCGTTGAGGATCACCGAGAACGTTGGGGCCTTGGGGGCGAAGGTCAGGGTGACGTCGGTCTCGCCAGGGCTGACGTCCTTGACCGCGACTTCGGTCAGCACCGCCGGCGGCGGCGAGGGAACGGTGATGTCGGCGAGCGCCCGGCCCGCGGCGCCGAGGCAAAGCAGCAGCCAAACCGCCGCCAGCCAGCGCGCCGGCGAGCGCCATTGCGGAAACGCGGCGATCATCCTTGGCGCTTGGCTATGCAACGTCTCGTCACCCCAGGCCATCTTCGCCCAGACTTGCCGCCCAAACGCAAGCGTGGCCGGAGCGCGCCAGGCGCTCCGGCCACAGTTGTTGCGGCTTCCGTCTCAGGCTTCAGAAGGCGCCGGAGCCATGCGGCGTGCCCAGGCCCGTCGGGCCGTCATAGCCCGGTCCGGCGGTGCAGAAATAGGTCGTGGGGTTGCCGCAGTTGCCATTGTTCCCCGAGGTGATGTCGTTGAGGGCGGAGGGGTTGGCGTAGAGAGTGCTGGCGCAGCCTACTGTGCCCGTCTTGGGGTTGTTCGCGCAGGTCGACATGTTGTTCGTCTCGCCATAAATGCCGCCGATCAGCGGAGCAGCGACGCTGGTGCCGCCGAACACCAGCCAGCCTGATCGGCCGCCATTGCCCGGGCCATAGACAGCGACGCCGGTGTTGGGATCGGCCACCGCCGAGACATCGGCCTCCATACGGGTGGTGCAAAGGGGGTCGTGCTGCCAAGTCGGTTTGCCATAGATGGCGCTGCAGCCGCTGCCAGTGCCGGACCACACCGTTTCCGTCCGCGTGGTCCCATTCCAGTTGAGGCTGGTGCCGCCAACCGCGATCACGTGCGGCGATGTGGCCGGGAACGCGGCGCCGTAGCCGCTGTCGCCGGCGCTGGCGGTCACGGCGACACCGGCATGGTTGTAGTCGGCTTCATAACCAGACGAGCCATTTTCGCCGCCGCCATAGCTGTTGCTGACGACCTGAGCGTGTGCGGCCGCATAGTTAACGGCCGCGCCGAGGTTGGCGAAGCTTGGCGTGGTCGCCTGGACGAGCAGAATCTTGCAGCCGGGGCACATGGTGCTGACCATGTCGAGATCCAGCGCCTGTTCCTGGTCCCACCCTGTGTTGACCTTGGGCAGCTTGGACCCGCCGCTCTGATTGACGATCTTAAGGCAGCCATTGGCAATGGTGCACGCCGTCTGACCCATGACCGAACGATAGGCTGCCAAGTCTGACGCGGCGTTGGTATAGCCGTAGGCGTCGACAATGGCGACTGTAGTCGCGGAGCTTCCAGTCCCGGTGATG
>DASXMK010000250.1:0-7254 GCA_036495705.1 Caulobacteraceae bacterium
GCGCCGCAGCAACACGGCCGTGTCGGTCAGGGCGGCGCCCAGGTCCAGCACCTCTCGTTGAAGCGTGGCCTTGCGCGAAAAGGTCAGCAGCTGGCGGACCACGTCGGCGGCCCGGCCGACGGTCTCGCGGATCTCGGCCAGGCTGTCATAGGACGGATCGCCCAGGGCGTGGCGCAGCAACAGCTCGTCGGTGCGCAGGCGGATGGCGGAGAGCAGGTTGTTGAAGTCGTGGGCGACGCCGCCGGCCAGTTGGCCGACCGATTCCATGCGGTTTCGCTGGGCCAGGCGCGAGGCCATCTGCTTCTGCTCAGTGACGTCCTGGACATAGACCAGGGCCCGGCCGCCGGCCGCGGCCAGGTGCAGATGCACGGCGCGCTCCGGGGCGGCCGCCAGGGTAGCCTCGTACGGTCCGGCCTTGCCGGCGGCGTGCTGGGCCCGCGCCTCCTCCAGGCTGCGGGCGTCGATGACGTCCTCCAGGCGTGGGCATGGTCCCTCGCCGGCCATGGCCTTGAGGGCCGGGTTGACCGCCGCCACCGCGCCGCCGAACGGGTCCTCGCCGACAATCAGGGCGATGCCGAACGGCGAGGCGCCGGACAGCGGGTCCAGGCCCGGACCGTCGATGGCGACCGGGGCCGGGGGCGGGGCTTGCAGCCGGACCAGGAACAGCCGCTCGCCGGCCGTGGCGATGGTCGCCCGGCGCTCGTCCATGGGGGCGGCAACCTCGGCCCGGCCCTCGTCGCGGGCGCGGTTGAAGGCCAGATACAGGTTCCACTCAGCCGGCAGGCGGCGGGCCGGGCCCAAAGCCTCGCGCCAGGGCGCGTTGGCGGCGACGATCGCCCCGTCCAGCCCAGCCAGGCAGGCGGGTTCGTCCAGGGCCTCCAGCAGGGCGGCGGCCGGCAGCGCGGGCGCGCCGGCGGGCTTGCGCAGAATCATGAGCCCGGATGCTAGACCTCTCCCGGCGCCAGAGGGAGGGGCCAAGGTACCCAAACTCCGCTCATCCCCGCGAAAGCGCGTGTAGGGAGCACCCCGCGCCGTAACGCCGAACCTAAGCCCGATTTCGGTGGACCTCGCCGCACTGAGGTGTTCTCTGGCTGCCGACGCCGAGGCGGCAGGGGTGGTTATGCACAGCGCAGTGGGCGCGTCGGACACGATCGGCCTGAAGCGCCGCCACGTGGCCGCGGCGACGCTCGGCAACGCCCTCGAGTTCTACGATTTCCTGATCTACTCCTACTTCTCCATCCAAATCGGCCACGCGTTTTTCCCGACCCACAACGCCTACGTCAGCCTGATGCTGTCGCTGGCGATGTTCGGGGCCGGGTTCCTGACCCGGCCGATCGGCGCGCTGGTGCTGGGCGGCTACTCCGACCGGGTCGGCCGGCGGCCGGCGATGATCCTCAGCTTCGCCCTGATCGGCAGCTCGATCGTCGGCATGGCGCTCATCCCCAGCTACCGCACCATCGGCCTGGCGGCTCCGATCCTGGCCATCATCGCGCGCATGATCCAGGGCTTTTCTCTCGGCGGGGAAGTTGGTTCCAACACCGCGTTCCTGCTCGAGGCGGCGCCGGTTCGCAAACGCGCGCTGATGGTCTCGTGGCAGGGCGCGAGTCAGTCGATCGCTCTGACCGCGGGCGCGCTCGTCGGCCTGGCGCTAACCCGGATCCTGCCCCCCGCCACACTCGACGCCTATGGCTGGCGCATCGCCTTTTTGTTGGGCGCGGTCACCCTGCCCTTCGGCCTATGGTTGCGCACCAGCTTGCCCGAAACCCTGCATGCTGCAGAAACACACGCACCGGCCGCCGAAGCGACACGTGGGCGCGCGGTGCGCAAGCATTGGCGGATTATCGTGCTCGGCCTGGTCGTCCTCGCCTGCGGAACCATCGCCAGCTACATTTTTGTCTACATCACCACCTACGCCCAGAACACGCTGCACATGCGCGTGGGCGATACATTCGCGGTCGGGGTGGTGGGCAATATCCTCAGCGTATTGTCCGTGCTCGGCGGCGGGTGGCTGTCCGACAAGATCGGCCGCCGGCCCGTGTGCATCTGGTCCAATCTGGCCTTCCTGCTGCTGATCTATCCGGTGTTCTCTTGGATCAGCCTCACGCGCTCGCAGGCCGCGCTTATCGGCGGCATGGCGGTGTTGAATGTCGTGGGGGGCATTTCCTCGGGCCCCTTCTACACGGCGCTGTGCGAGAGCCTGCCCAAACAGATACGCGGCGGCGGTTTCGCCACGGTCTATTCAATATCCATCGCCGTCTTCGGCGGCACGACCCAACTGGTGGTGACCTGGCTCCTGCATATCACCGGCAACCCGCTGGCGCCCGCCTGGTACCTGATCGGGGCGACGGTGATCTGTCAGGTCGCCTACATGCTGATGCCGGAGAGCGCGCCGGCCCGGCGCGCTTTGGCCCCTCCGCCCGGCGCGGCGCTGGCGCCGGGCTAGGCTGTTTCCTCCGCCGCCAGCCGCGCTTCGGCCTGCGCGATCATGGCCTGGAAGCGCGGATCCTTGCGAAGGGGGTCAAGATCCGGGTCGGTGTAGGTCCACTCGAGTTCGGAGCGGGTGACTTGGGCCAGGTGGGGGCCGAGCAGGCCGAACGCACCGTCGATGTCCTTGAGATGGGTGCATGTGGCGCAGGCGAAGTTGTAGCGCATAACCTGATTGTCGGGATCGATCAGCAGGGCCCGGCGGATCCAGTCGCGGGCCCGGTCGGCTTCGCCAAGCACCGCCAGGGCGAGCACGCCATAGCCCATTGCGACGCCGTTGCTGGCGTCGTGCGCCAGGACCGCCTCAGCGCGGGCGAGCGTCATCCGGGCCGCCCGCCGGGCGCCATCCATGTCGCCAAGCGCGCTGTAGACGGTGATCAGCATGGAAGGAGATCCGACGCCGGTTTCCATCAGCGCCGATGTCTTTTCAAAGTAAGGAACGGAGTCAGCAATGCGCCCTTGGTTGAAGCACAAGGTGGCGGCGGCGTTGTTCGCCTCGTAGGACTCGGGGTCGAGACGCAGGGCGATCCCGGCTTCCTCCGAGGCCTCGTCATAGCGGCCCTCCAACCGAAGATTTTCCGCCTTGCCGGCGTGGGCCTCGGCGAGGCCGGGATCGAGCGCCAGCGCCTTGTCGACCGCCGCCGAGCTGTCGATGTCCTGCCTGCCAAATCGGAAGCGCAAACTCGCCTGCGCGCTCCCGATCAGAGCCCATGCGGGGGCGTAGGCCGGGTCGATCTCCACCGCCTTGCCGCACAGGCGGATAATCCCTTCAAGCTGGCGCGGATCGCCAATACTGCCGGCCCACCTGTGCTGTCGCGCCATCAAATAGAGGTCGTAGGCCTCGGCGTTGTCGGTGCCGCGCCGCTCGATGGCCTTCTTCTCTTCCGGCAGGAGCTTCAGCTTCAGGGCCGCGACGATCGCTTCGCTGATTTCATCCTGCAGGGCGAAGATGTCATCGAGGTCGCGGTCGTAACGTTCGGCCCACAAATGGTTCCCAGTGGAGGCGTCGATGAGCTGGGCGGTGATGCGGACGCGCGAGCCGGCCTTGCGCACGCTGCCTTCGAGCACATGGCTGACGTTGAGCTCGCGGCCCACCTGGCGGAGGTCGGGGGATTTGCCTTTGTAGGCGAAGGCCGAGTTGCGGGCCGTCACCTCCAGGGCCGAGACCTTGCTAAGGTCGGTGATGATGTCCTCGCTGATCCCGTCGCTGAAATACTCCTGTTCCGCCTCGCCGCTCATATTGGCGAACGGCAGGACGCAGACCGCGAGCTTGCGGGCCTGCGGCTTCGGGGCGCGGGCCGCCGAGGCGTCGCCCGAAGCACCGACGAGGTCGGCGACGCTGGCCGCCACCTTGAGCCAGCCTGGCGCGTCGGCCGCGCCCGACCAGCCGCTCAGGTCGGCGCATTGGACCTGGTCGAATGGCATCGGCAGTTTGCAGCCATCGACCGTGAGTTGGACAAGTTTGTCATTCGCCCGCGCCCGCTCGGCCTCCGAGCGCACCCATTGCGACTTCACCGCCTCGACCGACCAGATGACCACCACCGCCTTGGCCTGGCCCAGCCGCTCCTCGATCACGTCGGCGTAGGCGCGATGCGCCGGCAGTTCGTCGTCGCGCCACACGCCATGACCGAGCGCCCGCAGAGCTTCGCCGATCTGGCGAGCCTGGGTCTCGGTCGACCGGGCGTAGGAAATGAAAACGTCGGACATCTCTATCCCGCGAACGGCCCATTCGACGGCAATTCCACTATCAGCCGCGCCTCGGCCTCGGCGATCATGGCCTGGAAGCGCGGGTCCTCGCGGATCGGGTCGAGGTCCGGGTCGATCTTGACGTGGTTCAGGAATGCGGGCGTCGCCTTGTGGACGACCGGGCCCAGCATGGCCAGCGCGGCGTCAGCGTCTTTCAAATGTGCGGCAAAACCGCAGGCGAAGTTGTAGCGCATGACCATGTTGTCGGGGTCGATCAGGAGGGCGCGTTCGGTCCATTCCTTGGTGCGCTCGGCCTCGCCCAAGGTTGCGAGGGCGGTGGCCCCCATGCCCAGCGCCTTGCCGTTGCTCCTGTCCTGCGCCACCGCCACCTCGGCGCGGGCTAAGGTGAGCTGCGCGGCGCGCCGCGTAGATGCGGCGTCGCCGATTGCGGTGTAGCAGGTGATCAGCATGGCGGGCGTTCCGAAGTCTGTCTCCATCAGCGCCGACGCCTTCTCCCAATAGCGAATGGCGTCTTCCAGCCGCCGCTGATCGAAGCTCAAGGCCGCGGCCGTGTTGTTGACCTCATAGGACTCGGGATCGAGCCGCAGGGCGGTGGCGATCTCGGCGGCGGCTTCGTCCTGGCGGCCGCTTTTTGACCAGATCTCGGCCCGAACGGCGTGGGCTTCGGCCAGATCGAGGTCGAGCGAAAGGGCCCGTTCGGCCGCCGCCAGCCCGCCGTCGCCTGAACCGCCGAACAGGGTGCGCAGCAACCCCTGGGCGCAGGCCATGAGGGCCCAGGCGCGGGCGTAACCCGGGTCGATTTCGGTCGCCCGGCTGGTCAGGCGAATGATCGATTCGTCCCGCCTGGAGTCGCCGCTGTTGCCGGTGACCCAATACTGCCGGGCCATCAGATAGAGATTATAGGCCTCGACGCTGTCGGTGCCGCGCCTTTCGATGGCCTTCTTCTCTTCCGGCAGGAGTTTCAGCTTCAACGCTTTGACGATGGCCTCGGAGATCTCGTCCTGCAGGGCGAAGATGTCGGTCAGATCGCGGTCGTAGCGCTCGGCCCAGACATGGTCGTTGCGGGCCCCATCGATCAGCTGAGCGGTGATGCGCACCCGGCCGCCGGACTTGCGGACACTGCCTTCCAGCACATAGGCGACACCCAATTGGCGGGCGATCTGCTGGACATCGACGTTCTTGCCCTTGAAGGCGAAGGCGCTGTTGCGGGCAATGACCGACAAGGCCGAGACCTTGGAGAGGTCGGTGATGATGTCCTCGCTGATGCCATCGCTGAAGTACTCCTGCTCGGCATCGCCGCTCATGTTGGCGAACGGCAGCACGCATACAGAGAGCTTGGGCCGCGGCTGAGCGCCAAGCGCGGAGGCTGGGGATGTCGCGACCGCCCGGCCGACGGTCAGGGCGGCGATACTTTCGACCACTTTGCGCCAACCGGGATGATCCGCACTGCCGGACCAGCCGTTCACGTCAGCGCACTGGGTCTGGTCGAATGGCATCGGCAGTTTGGCGCTATCGACGGTGAGCTGAACCAGCTTGTGATCGGCGCGGGCGCGTTCGGCCTCCGAACGCACCCATTCGGACTTGGCCGCTTCCGCCGACCACACCACCACCACCGCCTTGGCCGTGTTCAGGCGCTCTTCAATCACATCCGCGTAGGCGCGGTGCGCCGGGATCTCGTCGTCGCGCCACACGCCATAGCCCAGCGCCCGCAGAGCTTCGCCGATCTGGCGAGCCTGGGCCTCGGTTGACCTGGCGTAGGAGATGAAGACTTCGGACATGTACTGGCGATCCCGCCCCTGATCGCAACTTACGACCCTAACGACGCCAAACCCCGGCAAGCAAGGAAAAGGTCAGGGTGGCAGCCGCTTCGCCAGGATCGCGGCCGCCTGGGCAGGGGTGCGCTTGTCGCTATCGCGATCGACGCTGTAGTTGGCGCCGCGCATGGCGGTCACATCGATCGCCGCGACCAGGGGCCGGAGCGCCGCCAACAGGCGCTGATCGTGCGCCCGCTTGGGTGAGATCAGGATCACCGCGTCATAAGGCGGCAGGGCGTGGCGCGGGTCGGGCAGCACCACCAGGTGGTCGGCCTCGATCCGGCCGTCGCTGGAAAAGGCCGAGATGACATCGGCCTCGCCGTCGGCCAGGGCCCGGTACATGAAGGTCGGCTGGTAGGACGTGAGGCGGCGGAACTTCAGGCCATAGACCCTCTGGACCGATTTCCATTCCGGACGCGAGAGGAACTCCAGGTCGGAGCCCAGAACGAGGTTTGGGGCCTTGGCGGCTAGGTCGTCGAGGCTGGCGACGCCCAGCGCCTTGGCCCGGTCGGCGCGCATGGCCAGGGCATAGGCGTTCTCGAAGCCCACCGGTCCCAGCAGCAGCACACCGTCGCGCCGCGCCAGGGCGGACTTGAGGCCGGCCAGCACCTGGGCCCGGCCGGGGTTGTCGGCGCGGCCGAGGACATTGGCCCACAGGGTGCCGGAATAGTCGATGTAGGCGTCGATCTCGCCGGCGGCGAGGGCCCGGTAGATGGTCGCCGAGCCGAGGTCGTCGCGGATCGCCACCCGCGCTCCGCTCGCCTCCAGTCTTCGGGCCATCAACTGGGCGAGGATGTACTGCTCGGAGAAGTTCTTGGCCCCGATGCGGTAGGCCGGGACGCTGGCGGCGCCGAACAGCGGCGAGAGGGCCAGGGCTGCGCCAATGACCAATGCCGCGCCGCCGGCCCACACCCGCCACGGCCGGCGGGCGGCCAGGCCGCTCTCCACCAGTCCCAGCAACTGATCGACGCTCAGGGCCAGGACCGCGGCGGCGACGCAGCCGAACAGCACCGCCACCCAGTTCTCGGTCTGCAGGCCGGAGAAGATGTAGTTGCCGAGCGAGGTCTGGCCGACGGGCGTGGCCAGGGTGGCGGCCCCGATGGTCCACACCGCCGAGGTGCGAACGCCGGCCATGATCACGGGCGCGGCCAGGGGCGCCTCCACACGCCAGAGTTTCTGGCTTGAGGTCATGCCCATGCCGTCGGCAGCCTCGATCACCGCCGGATCGACGCCGGTCAGGCCGGCGACG
>DASXMK010000251.1:0-3068 GCA_036495705.1 Caulobacteraceae bacterium
CGATCGCCTTCGTCGCCGGGCCGTACGTGAAGCAAGGGGCGGTGGTTTCTCACCGCTATCAGACCGTCAATCTGGTCAGGACCATGGAGGACATTCTGGGACTCCCGCCGATGGGGCTGACCGACGCCCAGGCCGAGTCGATGACCGCCGTGTTCGATCTTGGCCGCGGCGAATGGACGTTCGACGCCATTGTGCCGGCGGTGCTGCGCGCGACCGCCCTGCCTTTGCCGCCGGCGACGACGGCCGAAGCGCCGTGCGCCGTGCGCCACCGCTCGGCCAGTTATTGGGCCGCGGCCATGGCCGGACAGGACTTCTCCGTCGAGGACCATCTGGACACGCCGGCGTTCAACCTCGCCTTGTGGCGCGGGCTAAAGGGCGATGCGCCTTATCCGACGCGACGCGACGGGCGTGACCTGCGCGCCCATCGCGAACGCCTGCTGGCCCAGGTGAGCGCCTGCGACTAGACGCGGCTTACGACGGCCGCGGCGCTGCTTGTGTCAGGGTGGGGCCGATCTCGGCGTGCAGCACGAGGTCGGCGTAGCGGTCCTGCTCCGTCGGCTCGCGATTGACGATCGCCAGGCGAGCGCCGTTACGCTTGGCGAGCAGAGGAAAGCCGGCCGCCGGATAGACGACCAGGGACGATCCCAGAACCAGGAACAGATCGCAGGCCAGGCTGGCGGCCTCGGCCTTGGCCATGGCCGCTTCGGGCATCGGCTGGCCGAATGAGATCGTGGCCGTCTTGACGATCCCCGAGCACACCCGGCAGGCCGGCATGACCCCGCGCTCGACGAAGGGGGCTTTGAGATCGGCCAGCTCGTGGCGCAAGCCGCATTCCAGACAGGTGGCGTAGCTGGCGTTGCCGTGCAGTTCGATGACCTTGTCTGCGGGTGCGCCGGCGTCCTGGTGCAGGTTGTCGACGTTCTGGGTGATCACCGCCGAGACCTTGCCTGAAGCCACCAGCCGCGCCACCGCATAGTGGCCAGCGTTGGGCTTGGCCCCCGTCCACCCGGCCGCGCCGCTGAACGCCCGTCCCCAGGCCTCGCGGCGTTTGTCCTGGCTGGCCACGAAGTCCTGGAAATAGATCGGGCTCATGCGGCTCCAGACGCCGCCGGGACTGCGGAAATCGGGAACCCCCGACTCAGTGGAGATGCCCGCGCCGGTGAACACCACGACCGTGGAAGCCGCCTCGATCAGGCCGCGAAGGGCCGCCGTATCGGTCATTTCACCGGGCGCGGGCGAGGCGCCCGCTGAGATAAAGCCCAGCCGTCAGCAGGATGAACGGGATCAGGGCCAGAAGATCGGACCACGGCCCGTTGTAGAACGGATTGTGCGCGGTCATGAAGTCGACCACTCGCTGGTTGAAGCCGCTCATCGCCCCGGCCATGAAAGCGATGCCGATGCCGGCGATGGCCCCGCCGGCGATATAACCGGAAGCCACCAGCACGCCGGGGCTGCGGTCGGTTTCGGCGATGAGTTCGGTTTCCGACAGGCCGCGGTGGGCCAGGCGTCCGCGCAGGTGACGATCGACCAGGGCGCGTACAAGGCCGCCGATCAGGATCGGCGAAGATGAGGACAACGGCAGATAGACACCGACGGCGAAGGCGAGCGAGGCGATGCCGCACATCTCCAGCACGACGGCGATCATTACGCCCATTATCACCAGGGACCACGGCAATTGCCGGCTGAGAATGCCTTTGATGATGTAGCTCATCAGCGTGGCCTTGGGGGCGGCGAACTTGTTGACCGTAGTGCCGTCCGGTCGCAGTCGATGGAGGCCATTGATCCCGGGATCGACCAGGTAGCGCGGTGCGCCGCCGGCATCCACCAGGTAGCGTCCAGGCGGGCCGCCCGCGGTGTCGGTCTTCTGCCACACCCGGTAGGCGGCAGTGTCGGCCGAGGCCTGCGGCCCCTTGATGTGTTCGCTCGGCAAGCCAGCCAGGGCCGCGGCGGGGACACGCCAAGCGGGCGCCGGCATGGTGGCGCTTTCGGAAGCGCCTGCGTGGACGGTGGCGGGTGCGGAGACCAGCGGCACATAAACCGTGGACGCGTCGTTGAGCGCCAGCAGGATCGGTCCCAGCGCCAGAGCCGAGGCCAAGGCCCCGCACAAAATGGCGATCTGCTGGGCGCGCGGCGTCGAGCCGATGAGAAAGCCGGTCTTGAGATCCTGCGAAGTGGTCCCGCCGTTGGAGGCGGCGATGCACACGATCCCGCCCACCGACAGGGCGGTCACATAGTAGGTGGGGCCGGTCCAGCCGAGCGCCAGGAAGATCAGGCAGGTGAGCAGCAGGGTGGCGACGGTCATCCCCGAGATCGGATTGGACGACGAGCCGATCTGGCCGGTCAGCCGCGATGAGACGGTCACGAACAGAAACCCGAACAGGACGATCAGGATCGCGCCCAGGAGGTTCATGCGCAGGCTGTGGGCCATCAGGATCGCCGCCACCAGGGCGATCAGGCCGAGAGCGACGAACCGCGGCGGCAAGTCCTGGTCGGTGCGCGGCCGGGCCTGCGCCTCAGCCGCGCCGTTGCGCACCCGCCAGTCGGCGAGGCCGTCGACCAGGCTGCGCCAGATCATCGGCAGGGACCTGACCAGGCTGATGATCCCGCCCGTGGCCACCGCCCCGGCCCCGATATAGAGCACATAGGCGCCGCGGATGTCGTCCGGGCTCATCTGGGCGATCGGCGTCGTCCCCGGCGCCACGGGACCCAGAGCCGCGCCGCCGAAGAAGTGGATCGCCGGGATCAGCACGAGATAAGCCAGGACGCCGCCGCCGGCCATGGTGGTGGCGATCTTGGGGCCGATGATGTAGCCGACGCCCAGAAGTTCGGGAGAGATTTCCGCCGCGATCGAGCCGGCGGCCAGGGGCGCGCCGAAGACCTTCTCGGGAATATCCTTCCACAGCCGGAAAGCCTCCATGGCCAACTTGTAGGCGACCCCGACGCCAAAGCCGGTGAAGATGGCGGTCGCGCCCGAGCGGGCGGCGGCCGCAGGACCCTCGCCAGCTTCCCGGCCAAGGGCATGTTCCTCGGCGGTCGCTCCGGCCTTGAGCACCTCGGCGCAGGCCGTG
>DASXMK010000252.1:0-5351 GCA_036495705.1 Caulobacteraceae bacterium
CTGGGCGACGCCGATCCGGTGGCCACGCCGGCCACCAACGGCCTGGTGGCCGCCAAGGCCATTCCGGGGGCCGAGCTGAAGGTGCTGCCGGGCGTGGGGCACTATGATTTCCTGAGCACCTGCACCGCCGCCGGCCGCGCCGTCGTGCCGATTTGCAACGCCAAGGTCAGCCAGGACGACAGCCACCGGGCCGCCATCGACATGGCGCTGGCTTTCTTCCGTCGAACCTTGGGCGCGCCTTGACCCGGCGGCGTTCGCTGAATCGTCACCGACGGCTCATATAGCCCGCTTAGCCTGGGGGATTCGGCGACCCCGCTTTCTGACCAAGATAGAGGCCCTGCAATGGCCCTGATGATGGCGCGGTGACGTCCCGAACCTTCGATCTGGCGGTGGTCGGCGGCGGCGTCATTGGCCTGGCCCACGCCTATGTGGCGGCCAAGGCGGGCAAGCGCGTGGCGGTGATCGAGAGAGACGTCCGCGCCAACGGGGCCTCGATCCGCAATTTCGGCTTCATCACCGTCACCGGCCAGGAGCGCGGCGACAGCTGGCGCCTGGCCCGCCGCACCCGCGATGTGTGGGCCGAGGTTGCCGATCAGGCCGGATTGCGTGTGGAGCAGGAGGGGCTCTATCTGACCGCTCGATCGGCCGAGGCGATCGCGGTGATCGAAGCCTTCCTGGCCACCGAAATGGGCGAAGCATGCCGCCTGCTTGAGGCTGATGAGTTCAGGCGCCGGGCCGAGGGCCTGGGCGGCGAAGATCTCACGGGCGCGCTCTACAGCCCGCATGAGCTGCGCTTCGAATCGCGCACCGTCATCCCGGCCATGGCGGGCTGGCTGGAAGAGGCCCTGGGCGTCGCGTTCTTCTATGAGACCGTGGCCTTCGAAGCGGCCCCCCCTCGCCTCGCCACCTCCCGCGGCGCGATCGAAGCCGGCGCGGTGGTGATCTGTCCGGGCGATGATTTCGTCACCCTCTTCGGCGAGCGGATCGCCAGCTACGCCCTGCGCAAATGCCGCCTGTCGATGGTCAAGCTGGCCGATCCCGGTTTCCGCCTGCCCGGAGCCCTGATGTCGGACCTCAGCCTGACCCGCTATCGCGGCTACGCCGCGTTACCGCAGGCCCGGGCCCTCGAGGCCAGGCTGCGCGCCGAGCTGCCGGGCGCTTACGAAAACGGCGTGCATCTGATCCTCGCCCAGGGCGCCGACGGCGGCCTGATCGTCGGCGACAGCCACCACTACGAGCGTCTGCCCGGGCCCTTCGCGCCGGCCAGCGCCGAGCGCGACATCCTTGATGAATACGCCCGCGCCACCGGCCGACAGGCGCCCGCCGTCGTCGAGCGCTGGACCGGGGTCTACGCCGCCGCTGACGACCGCACCTATCTGATCGACGCGCCGGCGCCGGATGTGCGCCTGGTGATTGTCACCAGCGGCACGGGGGCCTCGACCAGCTTCGGCATCGCCGAGCGGGTGATCGGCGAGCTTTTTGGTCTGAAGGCGGAGGCGGCGGCATGAGCTTTCCGGCTGGTTTTCCGGTCAGGGCCGTGGTGTTCGACTGGGCCGGCACCATGATCGATTTCGGCTGCATGGCCCCGGTCCGGGCCCTGGCCCAAGTGTTCGCCGAAGAAGGCCTGACGCTTTCCGACGCCGAAGCCCGGCGGGACATGGGCAAGGCCAAGCTCGACCATGTGCGGGCCCTGCTGGCCGACCCGGCGGTCCAGGCCCGCTGGACGGCGCTGAAAGGCCGGCCCGGCTCGGAGGCCGATGTCGAGGCGCTTTACGCCCGGCTCGAGCCGGCGATGAAGGCCGAGGCGACCAAAAGCTCGCGCCTGATCCCCGGCGCGGCCGAGGTGGTCGCGGAACTGCGGGGGCTGGGCGTGCGCATCGGCTCGGGCACCGGCTACACCCGCGAAATGATGGCCGACATCCTCACCCGCGCGGCCGAGCAAGGCTATGCGCCTGAGATCGTCGTCTGCGCCGGCGAGACGCCCAGCGGCCGGCCCGCCCCGCTGATGACCTGGAAGGCCCTGATCGCGCTGGATGCCTGGCCGGCGCACGCCTGCATCAAGGTCGACGACGCCCCGGTCGGCATCGAGGAGGGTTGTCTTGCCGGCTGCTGGACGGTCGGGCTGTCGGCCTCCGGCAATGGCGTCGGACTAGACTTCGAGACCTACACGGCCCTTGCGCCCCACGACCGGCGCCAGCGGCTCAACCATTCCGAGCAGGCGTTGAAGGCGGCCGGGGCCGACTTCGTGATCGAAGACGTCTCCAAGCTGATGCCGGTGGTGCGCGAGATCGCCGGCCGGATAACCAAAACATGACCGTAGAGCAAGATGGTTTGAGACGGAGTCGGCTCAAAGCTGAATCTTGCTCTAGACTCAAACATTTAGAGCCTGATTCAGGCTCCGCATCTGTCCCGTGCGAAGCCATCAGGCTCTAGCGGCGCCCACCGCCGAGTGGCCGCTCCTCGAGCGCCTGCGCCAGTGGCTCTCCCGCGCTCCGGCCCCGGTGTTCGCCCTCTATGGCGGGCTGATGGCCTTCGGGGCCTATTTCGCCATGTACGCCTTCCGCAAACCGTTCACGGTGGCCAGCTACGCCACCGTCGCCCCGGCGCTGGTGGACTACAAGATCGCCTTGGTGATCGTGCAGGTGTTCGGCTACGCCCTTTCCAAGGTCGCCGGGGTCAAAGTGATCTCCGAACTGCCGCCGCAGCGGCGGGCGGTCGCCATCCTGGCGCTCATTGCGGCCGCCGAACTGGCCCTGGTCATGTTCGCCCTCATTCCCCCGCCGTGGAACATCGCCTGCCTGTTCGCCAATGGCCTGGCGCTGGGCATGATCTGGGGCCTGGTGTTCGGGTTCCTGGAGGGGCGGCGCCTCTCCGAGGTTCTGGGCGCCATGCTGTGCACCAGCTTCATCGTCTCCTCCGGGGTGGTCAAATCGGTCGGCGAAAGCGTGATGTTGCACGGCTGGGCGAACGAGTTCTGGATGCCGGCGGTCACGGGGCTCCTGTTCACGCCTTTGTTGTTGCTGTGCGTGTTCGGGCTGGCCGCCCTGCCGCCCCCGAACGCCGAGGACGAGCGCCTGCGCGTGGCCCGCGCGCCCATGGACGGCCCGGCCCGGCGGGCGATGTTCGCCGCCTTCGCCCCCGGCCTCATCGCCCTCATCGTCATCTATGTCGGTCTGACCGCCCTGCGCGACTTCCGCGACAATTTCGCGGTGGAGATCTGGAATGGCCTCGGCTTCAAGAACGACGCCGCGATCTTCACCTTCTCGGAACTGCCGGTGGCGGCCATCGTCCTGGTGATGCTGGCCTCGGTGATGTTCATCCGCGACAACCGCCGCGCCTTCCTGGCCAACCTCGTCCTGGTGGCCGTGGGGCTCGCCATCGCCGGCCTCTCCTCCCTGGCTTTCCAGGCCCATGTGATCGGACCGATTGCGTGGATGATCAGCCTCGGGGCCGGGCTCTATCTCGCCTACACCCCGTTCAACGCCCTGCTGTTCGACCGTTTCATCGCCGCCGGGGGGCGCGTCGGCACCGCCGGTTTCCTGATCTATGTCGCCGACGCCAGCGGCTACGTGAGTTCGGTGGCCCTGCTGATCGTGCGCAATTTCGTCGGCATGCGCCTCTCGTGGGTCGAGTTCCTGCGCGTGATTTCCTATTCCGTGGCCCTGGCCGGCCTGGCCTTGATAGTCGGCGCAGGATTCTATTTCCATCGTCGCCTGGCGCGAGAAAACTCCAATGGTCAGACTGTCCAGCCTTGAGGAAATCCGGCGGCTCTATGATGAGCGCGGCGGACGAACTTACGGCGAAGGCGTCACCCAGATCGAGCACGCCCTGCAATGCGCCTCGCTTGCGCAAGCCGAGGGCGCGGCCCCGAGCCTGATCGTCGCCGCCCTCCTGCATGACCTTGGTCACCTGTTCGAGGATGGCGAGGGCGTAGCAGCAGACGCCCGCCACGAAGCCGCGGGCGCGGGGGCGCTTGCCGGCCTGTTCGGCGAGGCCGTGCGCGGACCGATCGCCCTGCACGTGGCCGCCAAGCGCTACCTTTGTTTCAAGGAAGCCGACTATGTAGAGGCGTTAAGCGCCGCGTCCCAAAGGTCACTCCGGTTGCAAGGCGGTCCGTTGGATGCGGTGGGGGCGGCGGCGTTCGAGCGCCTGCCCCATTGGCAGGACGCGGTCGCCCTCCGGCGGTGGGACGACGCCGGCAAACGCCAGGAAGCCAGCGCTCGAACTTTCGCCGACTTCGCAACCCTGATGCGCGACCTGACGACCGGCGGGGCGACACGGGCAGGACCCTGAGGGCGATAGCAGCTCAGGCCGGCGGCCGCGGCTACGGGTCCGGCGCTACTCTCCGGCGGGCTTTGGGTTCCACGACGGTTCCAGGGCGTCGGATGCGAACACCACGCCCGGCGGGGTCTCCGGTCGCGACACTCCCGACAGGACCGGGATATGGAGCTCGCAAACGAGCCCATCCGGCTCGAAACGGCGCTCGACCCTTCCCCCCTGAGGAACGAGCGCGACATCGAACAACCGTGCGCCGAACCCCCTCTTCGAAGGCTCGGCCACGCAGGGGCCGCCAACCTCACGCCATGTCAAACGGGCCATGCCGGCAGCCAAAATCCACCCGATATGGACGCATCCATTCGGCCTGGACAAAGCGCCATACTTCAGCGCGTTGGTCGCCAGCTCGTGAAACAGGAGGCCGAGCCCGACGGCCACATCGGCCTTGACGCCAACCTCGGGCGAAGGCGTGAACGCAAAGAATTCGTGGCCGAACGGCTCCAGGGCCTCCTTGAGCAGCGGGCTCAGATTGGCTGAACCACTGTCCGAGCGCACGATTACGTCCTGCGCCCGCAGGAGCGCCCCGAGACGCGCATTGATGACCTCCTCGGCCGCGGCCGCTGAGGGCGCGCCGCGGGCGCTTTGTCTGACAATGAACATCATCACCTGGAGGGCGTTGCGGTTCCGGTGAGCGAGTTCGCCCACAAGAGTCCGAAGCTGGGTCTGCGTGTCAGTGAGCTCGGCTCGGCTCAGCCTCAGTTCGCGCACACCGTCCGCAAGCGCGGCGGCCACGGCGATAACGAGTGCGCCCGCGACCCAGAAACTGCCCAAGGCCCAGGCGGCTGACATTCCCGGCCTCAGGAGCATGGCGATGGCCGCAATCGTCGCCATCGCGAGGCATGACAAGCCGCCTACCAAGCCGCCAAGGGCGGCGGCGACGATCAGGGCGGGGAAGTAGGTGATGAATGGAAGCCCGCTCCCAAGCGGACCATGGATCGCCAGACGAGTGGCCGTCGCAGCTCCCGCGAGCGCCACGCCGAGGATCACCGACTGCCACGGTCGTTGAATCTTGTTCG
>DASXMK010000253.1:0-2718 GCA_036495705.1 Caulobacteraceae bacterium
CTCGAGCTCGCGATCTTCCAGGCCAGGGCATGTTCGCGCCCGCCCGATCCTACGATCAGGATGTTCATGCCCGCCGCATTGCGTCGTCGCGGCGCCCAGCGTCAAGCCGCCCGGCGGCCGGCCTCCGCGCCCGCAGCCATCGGAATATAGGCGGTGAAGACAGCGCCCCGGCCTTCGGCGCTCTCCACCGTCAGGCCCCCGCGATGGCGGTTGAGTATGTGTTTCACGATCGCCAGCCCGAGGCCGGTCCCGGCGTGTTCGCCACTCTTCTGGCCTTCCACGCGATAAAACCGTTCGGTGAGGCGCGGCAGGTTCGCCCGCGCGATGCCATGCCCCTGGTCCTCCACCCGCAGCGCGATGTATCGGCGCTCCAGGGCATGATCGGGCGTGAGCAACGAAAGGTGGGCCATGCCCGGCGATCTCGGCCCGGTGAACGTCGCCGCTTCGAGCCCGGTCTCCAGGCACACCCTCACCGTCCCGCCGGCGGGGGTGTATTTGAGGGCGTTTTCGGACAGGTTCTGGACCACCTGGAGGATCTGGTCCCGGTCGCCGACCGCAGTGGCCTCGCCGATCGCCGGCAGCGCCTGATCGAAACTCACCCCCTTTTCCTCGGCCAGGGGACCAAGGGCGTCCAGCACATCGATAACGGCCACGCGCAGGTCGACCTGGCCCGACGGCGGAATGTGCTCGCCCAGTTCGATCCGCGACAGGCTCATCAGATCGTCGATCAGCCGGCGCATGCGTTCCGCCTGCACGTGCATGATGGCCAGGAACCGGTCGCGCGCGGCCGGGTCCTCGCGGGCGTGACCGCGGAGGGTCTCAATGAAGCCGGCCAGCGAGGCCAGGGGCGTGCGCAACTCGTGGCTGGCGTTGGCCAGGAAATCGGCCCGCGTGCGCTCGCTGCGCCGGAACTCGGTCTCGTCGCGCATGGAAATGAGCGCCAGCCGCGTCTCGCCCTCGACGTCGAGCGGCTCCACGCGCACCCGCCACACCCGGTCCTGCACGCCGCCGGCCTGGTACAGGGCATGGCCCGTAGTCCTGTCGAACAGGGCCTCGTCCACCGCCGCCAGCACTTCTGGGGCGCGAATGGCGGTGCTCAACGGCCCTTGCGGTCGCTGGATGCGCAGAAGGGCCCTCGCCGCCGCATTGGCGAACAGGAATCGGCGCGCGTTCAGGTCGATGCGTTCGCCGCTTGAGGCCAGCAGCACCGGCTCGGCCAGGTGTTCCAGGATCAGCGCGAAAGGCAGAGCCCTCGCCGCCGCCGCCGTTTCTCCGGGCGAAGCCTGGGCCCGGACTGTCACCGGCCGCCAGCGTCGATAGACCAGCCAGGCGGCCGCCGACCCGCTCGCCAGGACCGCCAACGCCGAGACGGGCGCGAGCCGTCCCACGGCCCACAGGACGCCGAGCGCGGCCACGACGCACGCAGCGGTGGCCGCCGCAAGAGCGGCGCCGCCGAGGCCACTCCGGGTCTGGACGACGTCATTTGTCGGATCAGCCACAGGACGGCGATCCTGTGTCCCCAGCGCGACAGTTGCGCGCGGTCTGCCGTTTGCCTTGAATCGTCCCCAATTTCCCTCCTATTAGACGGGCCCGACCAAACTTAAGCCGCAGCGAGCCACGAGTCCCGTTCATGAAGCGCATGTTCCTGGCCGCCGCCGCCGCGACTGCGCCTCTTCTGGTTGCGGCTTCGCCTACTCTCGCCCAAGTCACCATCTCCGGCTCGACCAGCACTCCGGTACAGACCGCCACCGCTAACAGCGGTCAACCGGCCGACGTCACCGTCGCCGCTGGCGGCTCCATCGGCATCACCAATCCCGGCATCGATCTGATGCTCAACAGCAACAATTCCGTGACGAATGCCGGCGTGCTGGGTGCGACCGGTCTCGACAATACCGTGGGACTGCAGGTGATTGGTGGCTTTACGGGCAGCGTGACCAACACCGGCACGATCAATATCACCGAGACCAACACCGCCCCGACCGACCCCAACAATGACGGCCTGTCCACCGGCGCGTTCGCAGTCGGGAACAATCGAATCGGCCTTGAGGTCGTACCGCCAGCGTCCGGACCGACGACCTTTATCGGCTCAATCACCAATACCGGCCCGATCACCGTCATCGGCAACAACTCCGAGGGCGTGTCGATTCAGGCTCCGATCTCGGGCGACTTCCTCTCGCTGGTGGTGACGCCGGCCACCTCATCGGTGGCGGCCACTATAGCCGCGGGCTCCATAAGCATCACCGGCCAGAACGCCGTCGGCCTGCAGGTCACGCCCACGGGCGGGATCGGCGGCAATGCGCGCATCACCAGCGTCACGGCCACCGGCCCCGGAGCCCAGGCCGTGCAGCTCAACGGCGATGTTGGCGGCTTCGTGAACCTGTCCTCGGGGGTCGTGGCCACCGGCTATCGCGGCACCACCCGCCAGACCAATCCCGCCGTATCGATCCTGTATACGCAGGATGAAATGCAGCAGGGCGGCGCGGCAGTGACCGTCGGCGGCAGCGTCGGCGCCGGCCTCATCATCAGCGCGCCACCGCCGGTTTTGAGCACGACCAACCTCGATCAGGATGCCGACGGCGTGCCCGATAGTCTCCAGGGGACTGGCAGCATCTCGGTCTTGGGCTCGTCGCCGGCCATGCAGATCGGGGCGGCTTCGCAGAACGGCGCCGCGCCGCAGGCGATCACCCTGGGCGCCTACAGCGCCAGCCAGTACATCAG
>DASXMK010000254.1:0-2386 GCA_036495705.1 Caulobacteraceae bacterium
CCGCCGCCCTGGTGGTATGGGGCGAGGTGTTGGCCCCCGGCTCGGCGGTCTTCGGGTAGAGAGTCCTCGCCAAATCTCCCCCTGCGAAGCGGGGGGAGGGCCGGCGAAGCCAGGAGGGGGGCGAGGACCGCACGTTGACGCCGTCGCCCCCTCCACCCCTTCGGGGTCCCCCTCCCCCGTTCACGGGGGAGGACTGGGCCGGGTGAGCTGGCCGACGTCGCGCACCGCGCCGCGCGCGGCGCTGGTGGTCAAGGCGGCGTAGGCCTGTAGCGCCGACGACACCTTGCGCGGGCGGGGGGCGGCCGGCGCCCAGGGCAGCGGGCCTTTGGCCGCCCGGCGGCGCGCCAGCTCGTCCTGGGCCACCGCCAGGCGGACGACACGGGCGGGAATGTCGATTTCGATCGTATCGCCGTCCTCGACCAGGGCGATGGCCCCGCCTTCGGCCGCTTCCGGCGAAACGTGGCCGATCGAAAGCCCGGAGGTGCCGCCGGAAAAACGGCCGTCGGTGATCAGGGCGCAGGCCTTGCCGAGGCCTTTGGATTTCAGATAGCTGGTCGGATAGAGCATCTCCTGCATGCCGGGGCCGCCTTTGGGGCCCTCGTAGCGGATGACCACCACATCGCCCGGCTTGACCTTGCCAGTGAGGATGCCCGAGACCGCGTCGTCCTGGCTTTCAAACAGGCGCGCCGGGCCGGAAAAGCGCAGCAGGGCATCATCGACCCCGGCCGTCTTCACGATGCAGCCGTCGGGGGCGAGGTTGCCGGTCAGGACCGCGAGACCACCGTCCCTGGAAAAAGCGTGCGCGGCTTCACGGATGGCGCCGCCCTGCCGGTCGAGATCGAGCTCGTCCCAGCGGCTCGCCTGGCTGAAAGCGACCTGGGTCGGCACCCCGCCGGGGGCGGCGCGATAGAAGGTCCTGGCGCCCTCATCGGCGCCGCGGCGGATGTCCCAGGTGTCCAGGGCCTCGGCCATGGTGGAGCTGTGGACCGTGGGTGAATCGGCGTGGATCAGACCCGCGCGGTCAAGCTCGCCGATGATGGCCATAATGCCGCCGGCGCGGTGGACATCCTCCATGTGCACGTCGGCCTTGCTGGGGGCGACCTTGCATAGGCACGGCGTCACCCGCGACAGGCGGTCGATGTCGGCCATGGTGAAGTCAACGCCGGCCTCGTGCGCCGCCGCCAGCAGGTGCAGCACAGTGTTGGTCGAGCCGCCCATGGCGATGTCGACGGTCATGGCGTTCTCGAAGGCGGCGAAATTGGCGATCGAGCGCGGCAAGGCGCTGACGTCGTCATGCTCGTACCAGCGTCTGGCCAGGGTCACGACCCGCCGGCCGGCCTCCAGAAACAGGCGCTCGCGATCGGCGTGAGTGGCCAGGGTGGAGCCGTTGCCCGGCAACGCCAACCCCAAGGCTTCGGTCAGGCAGTTCATCGAATTGGCGGTGAACATGCCCGAGCACGAGCCGCAGGTCGGGCAGGCCGAGCGTTCAATCACCGCCACCTCGGCCTCAGTCATCGTCTCGTCGGCGGCGGCCACCATGGCGTCGATGAGATCGATCGACTGCGTCTTGCCGCCCACCAGAACCTTGCCGGCCTCCATCGGCCCGCCGGAAACGAACACCGTGGGGATGTTGAGGCGCAAGGTCGCCATCAGCATGCCAGGCGTGATCTTGTCGCAGTTGGAGATGCACACCAGGGCGTCGGCGCAGTGAGCGTTGACCATATATTCGACGCTGTCGGCGATCAGCTCGCGCGAGGGCAGGCTGTAGAGCATGCCGTCGTGGCCCATGGCGATGCCGTCATCGACGGCGATGGTGTCGAATTCCTTGGCCACGCCCCCGGCCCGCTCGATCTCGCGGGCGACCAGCTGGCCGAGATCTTTCAGGTGCACATGACCCGGCACGAACTGGGTGAACGAATTGGCCACGGCGATGATCGGCTTGCCGAAATCCTCGTCCTTCATGCCGGTGGCCCGCCACAGGCCGCGGGCGCCAGCCATGTTGCGGCCGTGGGTGGTGGTCCGGGAGCGATACGGCGGCATGCGGGCATTCTTACATAGAAAAAGGCCCCGCCTCCATCGAGAAGGCGGGGCCCTTCAGTTCGCCCCCGGTTACCCCGGGAAGGATCGGCTTACCAGGTGATGGTGTCGCCGGAGATGGTGGCGTGAGCAGCTTCGGCCGCGCCGCCGACCAGGACCACGCTGACGAAGGTCGAACCGCCCGCGTCATAGGTGAGCAGAGCGTCGTGACCCGTCAGGCTCTCGGTGAACGTCCCGCCGCCGGCGCTGTAGGTGCCGGTGGTGAGCACCGCGTCGTTCATGATCCCGGCCATGTTGTGCATGGAAACCAGAGCATCCGCCCCCGTCGGCAGGATGATCTTGTCGCCCG
>DASXMK010000255.1:0-3387 GCA_036495705.1 Caulobacteraceae bacterium
GCCCAGGCGTCCGGGTAGGTCGCGAGAACCGTCCGGTAACGGACGGTCCAGAGGAATGGCCGCCGCGCCTGAGGGAGAAATCCTTTGGGCGGCACAGAACCCGGCTTACAGGACGTCTGATCCTCCTGACGCCGACAGGGCCGCCTCAGAGGCGGCGTTGCTCAGGCGCGCCGGCGTGCAAACCGGTCTCCCACAGCCGACGCACCCTTGGCTTTTACAGTCGCGCCACGGTTGTTCTGTTTATGTTCTCGAAGATACTTGTGCAAGCCGTAATCCGGCCCAACAGCCTTACCAAATTCTTACGATTTGTGGCTTTGGTGTCATTGTATCCCAATCAATCCCATGTTAACCCAATCTTCAGCTGGGCAGCATGGGGTCTGGGGCGGGCCGGTGTTCCATTCCACGTTTGAGAAGCAATTGGACGCCAAACGGCGCCTGCTGGTGCCGCAGGAGTTCCGCGCCGCCGCCGCCAGCCCCTTCGACGGCGTGTTCTGCTTTCCTTCGATTGAGCACGACTGCATCGAGGGCGGCGGCCAGGCGTTCTTCGACACCTATCTGGGGGTGATTGACGAGCTGGCGTTTGGCGATCCTCTGCGCTCCGCGCTCGAGGCCAGCGTGCTGGGCGGGATGACCCGCCTGGCCTATGACTCGGCGGGCCGCATCACCTTGCCCGACGGCCTCTGCCAGGCCTTCGGCCTGACCGACTGGGTGGCCCTGGTGGGCCTGGGTGAGCGCTTCCAGATCTGGCCGCGGCAGGCGTGGGTCGCCCATCGCGGCGAACAGCTCAAGCTGGCCCGCGCCGGTCTGCCGGCCCTTCGCGCACAGCAGCGGGCTCAGAAACTCCCGATGGCGGGCGGCGCATGAGCGGCCACGCCAGCGTCCTGCTGGACGAGGTCATGGAGGCCTTGCGGCCGGGCCCAGGCCTGGAAATGGTGGACGGGACTTTCGGCGCCGGGGGCTACAGCCGGGCGATGCTGGCCGCCGGGGCCAAGGTGACGGCGTTCGATCGCGATCCGTCGGTGGCGGCGTTTGCCGCCGACCTGCCGGACGCCGAGCGTTTCAGGCTGGTGGCCGCGCCATTTTCCGCCATGGCCGAGGTCGTCGGGGAAGCCGCCGCCGACGGCGTGGCTCTGGACCTTGGCGTTTCTTCGATGCAGCTCGACCAGGCCGAGCGTGGATTTTCGCTGATGCGCGATGGGCCGCTGGACATGCGCATGGCGGCCGAAGGGCCGACCGCCGCCGATATCATCAACGGCGCGCCGCAGGAGGAACTGGCCCGCATCTTCCACCAGCTTGGCGAGGAGCGTCAGTCGCGGCGGATCGCCGCACGCATCGTCCGTCGCCGCCAGGAAGCGCCGTTCACCCGCACGGCCGATCTGGCCCTGGTGGTCGAACAAGCCCTCGGCGGTCGGCGAGGCGCCAAAATTCATCCGGCTACCCGGGTTTTCCAGGCCCTTAGAATCGCGGTCAATGACGAGCTTGCGGAGCTTGAGGCGGGCCTAGTGGCTGCCGAGCGTACATTGAGGGCAGGCGGGCGTCTGGTGGTGGTGACGTTCCATTCCCTGGAGGACCGGATCGTCAAGGGCTTCCTGAGCGAGCGCAGCGGAGGTTTGGCCTCCGTCTCGCGCCACGCTCCGCCGGTTGCGGACACCCGTTCGCCGAGTTTCCGACTGATCCACAAAGGCGCGCGCGCCGCATCCCCGGCTGAGGTCGCCGCCAACCCGCGGGCCCGATCGGCCAAGCTGCGCGCGGCCGAGCGCTCGGCCGCGCCGCCGTGGAGGCGCGCGGCATGATCCTGGCCGGCATCTTCACCCGCCGCTGGCGGGGCTTTCGGGTCGTCGATCTGGTGGCGCTGGCCGTCCTTCTGGTGCTGGCCCTGGCCAGCTACGCCTTCAAGACCTTCGCCCAGGGGATGGGCGCCGACACCGCCGGCGTTGAGGAACAGATCACCCAGGAGGATCGCCGCATCCACCTGCTCAAGGCCGAGATCGCCCATCTGGAGAATCCCGGCCGCATCGAGCGCCTGTCGACGCAGTACCTCGGCATGCAGGCGGTGGACCCGAAGCAGGAAACCACGGCCGAAGCCTTGCCGCAGGTGGCCCTCGGCGGGGCCAAGCTGGAAGGGGCGAAGAAGTGACCGCCGCCCCTTATCCGGAAGGCACGGGCGCGGCCTGGCGCCCCGGACGGGGGCCGACTTCGTGGCTGTGGTGGCTAGATCGCGCCTTCGAGCGCGCCAGAGCGTCGGGCAAGGCCGAAGACGACACGCGCCTGCGCATTTTCTTCGTCATGGCCTTGTTTACGGCGGCCTTTGCGACCTTGGGCTTAGTGGCCACGCGAGCCGCGCTGTTCTCGGGCCTCAACGTCGGTGGCCGCGACGCCGGCCTGACACCGGAGGCGAGAGCCGACCTCATCGACCGCAACGGACAGATCCTGGCGGTCGATCTGGTGCGCTATGGTCTGTACATCAATCCGCGCGAGGTTTCCGATCCGGCCGCCACCAAGGCGGCGCTGATCACGGCCTTGCCGACCCTGTCGCTGGCTCACCTCGACACCGCGCTCACCGGTCCGCACAAGGAATATTACGTCGCTGGGGCCATCGCGCCGGAGGTCAAGGACCGCATCCACGACCTGGCCTTGCCCGGAGTGACCTTCGCCGAAGAACCGGCCCGGGAATATCCGCTCGGCGAGACCGGCGCCCATGTGATTGGCTTTTCCGACAAGGGGGGGCGGGGCCTGGCGGGGGTCGAGAAAGCCTTCGATTCCGAAATTCGCGACGAGGCCGGCCACGAGCCGGTGCAGCTGTCCATCGATCTGCGTGTCCAGGGCGCGTTGCGCGACGAACTGACCGCCGCCGCCGAGCACTTTCAGGTCATCGACGCAGTCGGCATGGTGGTCAATGTTCGCACCGGCGAGATCCTGGGCATGGCCAGCTGGCCGGACTTCGACCCCAACAATCCTGGCAAGGCCAATCCCTCCGGAATGATCAACCGCGCCGCCGCCACCGTTTATGAGCCCGGTTCGGTGTTCAAGGTCTTCACCCTGGCGATGGGGCTGGATGCGGGGACGACGCGCGTCGACAAGGTCTACGACGTGCACACGCCATTGGTCCTGCCAGGCCAGATCATCCACGACTATGACAAAGGCGATGTGAACCTGCCGCTCTGGGAGGTGTTCACCCACTCGTCCAACATCGGCGCGGCGCGCATGGCCCTCGAGTCCGGGGCCGCGAACATGGACCGCTACTGGCACGCCTTCGGGCTGTACCAGAAGGCTCCCAGCGAGTTGGTGGAGTCCGCGCACCCGCTGGTGCCGCGCAGGCTCAGCGAGAACGCCGTGGCGTCCATGGCCTTTGGCCATTCGATCTCGATAACGCCGCTGATGATCGCC
>DASXMK010000256.1:0-2617 GCA_036495705.1 Caulobacteraceae bacterium
TCTATGCCGAGAGCGAAGTGCTGGCCAAGCGACCCTCGAAGAGCCGGCCGGGGCAGGGCATCGTCACCATCCGCACCCTGGGCAAGAACCAGCGCGGCGAGACCGTCTGTTCGTTCCGTCGCGACATGTTGATCCCGGCCCGTGGCCAATCCGTCGAAGACCGCCTGGGAACGTATTGATGACCGCCGCGATCAGCGAAGCCGATGAGCGCGCCCTGCTCGATTCCATCGACCGCTGGCTGGAGCGCAAGGTCGCGCCGGTGGCCGATCGCTATGAGCAGAACGACGAATATCCGCACGAGCTGGTCGCCGACATGTGCGAGATGGGCCTCTATGGGGCCCTGATCGAGCCGGAGTGGGGGGGGCTTGGGCTCTCGGCCCTGACCTACAGCCGCATCGTCGCCCGCATCTCCGAAGAGTGGATGAGCCTCACCGGCTTTTTCAACAGCCATCTGATGATGGCCCTGATCGTGCAAAAGTTCGGCACCGAGACGCAGAAAGCCCACTGGCTGCCGAAATTCGCCACCGGCGAGCTGCGCGGCGGTCTGGGCCTGACCGAGCCCGACGCCGGCACCGACCTGCAGGGCATCCGCACCGTGGCCCGGCGCGAGGGCGACGACTATGTGGTCGACGGCGCCAAGCTGTGGATCACCAACTCCATCGAGGGCGACGTGCTCGCTCTGCTGGTCAAGACCGATCCGGAGGCCAGGCCCCGCCACCGCGGCATGACCATGCTGATCACCCCGACCCGCGATCCTGACACCAAGGCCGAGGCGCCCGGCGTCACCCGGGGACGCAAGCTGCCCAAGCTCGGCTATCGCGGCATCGATACCGGCGAGATCGGCTTTTCGGGCTATCGCTGCGACGCCGAGCTGTCGCTGGTCGGCGGCGAGGAGGGCAAGGGCTTCCTCATGGCTACCGGCGGCCTGGAGATCGGGCGCGTGAACGTCGCCGCGCGCGGCGTCGGCATCGCCCGGCGGGCGCTCAAGGAATCGGTCGCTTACGCCCAGGTGCGCAAGACCATGGGCAAGCCAATCGCCGAACACCAGGCGATCCAGCTCAAGCTCGGCGAAATGGCTTCCAAGACCCGCGCCGCCGAGTTGCTGGTCGAGGACGCGGCCCGCGCTTATGACGCTGGCGGCCGGGTCGACCTGGAGGCCGGGATGGCCAAATGGTTCGCCACCGAGACCGCCGCCGAGGTCGCCGGCGAGGCCATGCGCATCTTCGGGGCCAACGGCTATTCCAAGGAATATCCGATCGAGCGGCTGTACCGCGACGCGCCGCTGCTGATCATCGGCGACGGCACCAACGAGATGCAGAGGATCATCATCGCCCGCCGCCTGATCGCGCGCTACCCGGTCTGATCTCCCCCTGCTACGCGGGGGGAGTACGGCCGAAGACCGGGAGGGGGGCCGCCCCCTCCACCCCTTTGGGGTCCCCCTCCCCCGCAGGCGGGGGAGGATTGGCCGCTTCGGCCGCCCGCCTGGCATCGCCGCGTCGCCGCGCCCGGCGCGCGTAAAGGAACGTCCACAGACCAAGGGCGCCCATGGTCCCGTACCCAAGCATCGGACTGAACACGAGATAGTCGTGGACGCTGAGCCTGAACACCAGGGCGGTGGACGCCGCCGCCTCGGCGAGCAAGCCGCAACCCCAGACCAGGGTCATCACCGTCATCACCCGGCGGAAATGCGGATTGTCGCGCAGGGCGACGAAGGCTTCAGCCTCGCTGGCCGAGCGCCGCATTATCGTGGCCCGGGCCAGATAGTAGATCAGCGGCTTGCGGATCGCCGCTGAGGTCAGGAACACGACGCCGATGGTGACCGTGACCAGCTTTTCGCGCAGCTGCAGGAAACGCACCGAGCCGCCGCCAAGGACCGCCAGCAGCGAAAGGGCGATGCCGGCCAGGACCAGCATCGAGAGCGCATCCAGCCGCCGTTTGATGGCCAGCAGGCCCAGGCTCCAGACAATCGGCGGTCCGGAAGAGGCGATCAGCGCCCGCACGTCGCCCCAGTGCGGCTTGGCCAGATCGAAGACGATGATCGGCAGGATGAAATTGACCAGCGCTTCGGTGACGGTGTTGCGACCATTTGCGCGCAGCCAGGCGATCGCGCGGCCGGCCAGGCTCGAGGTGTCTTCGGTCATGGGGGCGCGACTTAAACCAAATGCGCCGGCGATTGAAAGCCGCGCCAGGCGGACGTGAACGCCCGCGCTCGGCGCCGAACTTCGTCAACGCCCAGCCCGGGGTGAAAGAGCGCCGAGCCGACCCCGAAGCCGGCCGCGCCGGCCGCCCGCCAAGGACCCATCGAGGCCTCATCGAGGCCCCCTACAGGTAGAATGATGGTCCCGGCCGGCAGCACGGCCAGCATGGCCTTGAGCGCCGCGGGGCTGCTCGCTTCGGCCGGAAACAGCTTGAGCGCGTCGGCCCCGGCCGCCAGCGCGATGAAGGCTTCGCTAGGGGTGAAGATCCCTGGCAGGGAGACTGCGCCGGCGGCCTTGGTCGCCTCGATCACCCGCACATTTGTGTCAGGCGAGACGATGATCTGCGCCCCGGCGGCGATGGCCCGGCCGGCGTCGTCGGCGGTGAGGACCGTCCCCGCCCCGACCAGCATGCGCCCCTC
>DASXMK010000257.1:0-2857 GCA_036495705.1 Caulobacteraceae bacterium
AGCCGATGTGCGCCGACGTCGCCAGATACGCCCCGGGCCCTCGCCTACGGGATGGTATCCCAGGGCTCGCAGGATCCGCTCTGCGTCCGTCGGCGAAGGGGCCAGCTTAGCGAGGGCCTCAGGGGCCAGGACGGCGCCGCCGCCTCGCCTCGGCGCGGCGCGCAGGGCCTCGCCCAGGCGCTCGAGGTCCATGGCCGCGACCGCCGTCTCGCCGATCCGCACCAAACCACGCAGACCTTCGGCCTTGCCCCCCCACGCCGGGCCGGCCCCGACCGCCAAGGCGGTTGCCAGGGCCTGGCTTTCGCTATTCAGCTGGTCGGGCAGCCACAGGCAGAATGCGCCCACGCGCACGCCATGCTGACGCAAATTCCGCCGCTCCGAGCGGCTCAGGCTGGACAGGTCCGGTTCGACCTGACGACGGTCGATGGTCCCCCCGGCCTCCGCCAGACGCCAGGCGATGCCGCGCGCCAATCCCCGCAGGCCATCGCTGGCGATGGCTTGATTGAGCCGCCACAGGCCGGCGAACCGGCGGCGCGCCTCACCCGCGACGAAGCCCGCCAGGCGACGCTGCGCCCGCTCGCGCGCAGGCCGGCCGCCAAGCTCGGTCAGGAGCCGAACCGCCGGGTTGAACGGCTCGCCCCCGCTGAGCGCCGCCGCCGCTTGCCCGCGCCACAGCACCAGCCCGTCGGGAGAGACGGCGAAGGCCTCGTCCGGCTCGGCCGCCAGGGCTCCGAGCCGGCGATTGATCTCCGGCCCGACCACGCGCTCCGCCGCCCGCCGCAGCGCCTTCTGCTCCAGGGCGCTCACGCCGCGCACCGCATCGAAGGTCAGACCGTGCAAACGGCCGACGGCGAATCCTTCGACCGTGACCACGCCGTCGGCGCCGACGCCGGCCAGGACCTCCCGGCGCGCGCCCAACCCGCGCAGGAGGGCGCTGGTGCGCTGGTCGACGAACCGCGCCATCAGCTTCTCGTGCAAGGTGTCCGACAGCCGGTCCTCGAGCGCCCGGCTCTTGTCCCGCCAATGCGCGGGATCGGCCAGCCAATCGGGACGGTGGGCCAGATAGGCCAGGGTGCGCACGCCGGCCAGGCGCCCGGACAAAGCTTCGATCTCGCCATCCAGCCGGTCAAGCTGACCCAGGTGCTGGGCCATCCAGTCCTCGGGAATCAGTCCCTCGCCCGCGGTCAGATGGCCGAACAGGTCACGCACCAGGCGCAGGTGATCATCGAAAGTGGTCTTGCGGAAATCCGGCGTCTGGCAGGCTTCCCACAGACGCAGCAGGGCGGCGCGGTTTCCCGCCCGCCGCCCGAGTTCCTCATCGGCCGCCAGTTGGCGCAGGACCCGTTCGTCCAGGGCCTCCTCGGAGGCCTTCAGGCCCGCTGCCGGGGCCGGCTCGGCCAGGGAGCGCAACAGCGATGCCAGGGAGCTGAGGTCAAGATCGCTATTGCGCCACAACGCCCGCTCCACCGGATCGAAACGGTGGGCCTCCACCGCCGCCACCAGATCGGCGTCCATGGCCTCGGCCCCGGCCGTGACGCCAAAGGTGCCATCGCTCTGGAAGCGCCCGGCGCGGCCGGCGATCTGGCCGACCTCATGAGCATACAGAGCCCGCCGGCGCTTGCCGTCGAACTTGGCCAGCCCGGCGAAGGCCACATGGTCGACGTCCATGTTCAGGCCCATGCCGATGGCGTCGGTGGCGACCAGGAAATCGACCTCGCCGGACTGGAACAGGGCCACCTGGGCGTTGCGGGTGCGCGGACTCAGCGAACCCATGACCACCGCCGCCCCGCCCCTTTGGCGACGGATCAGTTCGGCGATGGCGTAGACTTCCTCGGCCGAGAACGCGACCACGGCGCTGCGCCGGGGCAGGCGGCTGACCTTGCGCGGTCCGGCCCAGGTGAGGGCCGAATAGCGGTCGCGCGTAACGATCCGGGCTTCGGGCAGCAGCCGGCGGACCAGCGGGGCCATGGTCCCCGCCCCCAGCAGCATGGTCTCGCGTCGACCGCGCGCGTGCAGCAGGCGCTGGGTGAATACGTGTCCGCGCTCGGGATCGGCGGCCAGCTGCACCTCGTAGATGGCCAGGAACTCCACGTCGCGCGCCAGCGGCATGGCCTCGACCGTGCACACGAAATAGACCGGCCGGGGCGGCACGATCTTTTCCTCGCCGGTGATCAGGGCCACGCTGCGCGCCCCCCGAGCGGCCGCGACGCGATCGTAGATCTCGCGCGCCAGCAGGCGCAGGGGCAGGCCGATCATGCCCGAGGCGTGGCCCAGCATGCGCTCCACCGCCAGGTGGGTCTTGCCGGTGTTGGTGGGGCCAAGAACGGCGCTGATCTCGGCCGCAACCGAGGGGTTAAGAGACACGCTTGAGGTCCGCGAACAGGAGCGCAACGAATCGTGACCGAATCAGCGATCGCCGTCGATTCGGGGTTTGTTCCCTACAACCTATTGTATCCGAAAATGAATTAACCACAATTGCGGCGCAGGATGATGAAGGCTCCGAACATGGGTATGCCGACGGGGTTTGGAAGGCGCCTGGCCCTGGCCGCATTGGCCGCCCTGCTGCTCACCGGCGCGGGCCCCGCGCGCTGGTTGACCCTGCCCGCGCCGCGGGCCCTGCCCGCCCCCGCCGCCAGCGGCTATGATTCCCACGCCGGGGCGCGCATCTACTTCACCACCTACGGCGCCGGGGCGCCGGTGATCCTGCTGCACGGCGGCCTCGCCAATCAGCGCTATTGGGGCGACCAGGTCGGCCCGCTGGTGCGCGACCATCATCGCGTCATCCTGATCGACAGCCGCGGCCACGGGCGCAGCAGCCGAGACGATCGTCCGTATACCTATGAGCTCAGGGCCTCTG
>DASXMK010000258.1:0-8699 GCA_036495705.1 Caulobacteraceae bacterium
CGAGCATCTGCTGGTCGATCGCGCCCCGGCGGTGGCCAACTGGTCGCGGCTCTATGACGACACCCTGGCCCGCCTGACCGCCAAGGTCGGGCGCGAGCGGCTCACTTTGTCAGAGGCCCTCAACCGCCTGTCCGACCCGGCCCCGGCGCAGCGCCGCGCGGCGGCGGTCGGACTGGCGGCGGCGCTTGGCGAACGCGAAGAGACCCTGGCCCTGTGCTTCAACACCCTGGCGGCGGAAAAGCAGGTCGAGGACCGCTGGCGGCGCTACGCCGATCCGGCCGCGCCGCGCCACCTGGCCAATGAGGTCGATCCCGAGGCCGTGGCCGCCCTCGAGGGCGCCGTGGTCGAGGCCTATCCGGCCCTCAGCCATCGCTACTACCGCCTCAAGGCCAAGGCGCTCGGCAAACGCGCCCTCGATCACTGGGACCGCAACGCCCCGCTCACTGAGGCCTCGCCGCGAACCTACGACTGGTCGCAGGCCAAGGCCCTGGTCCTGGACTGTTTCGCCGATCTCAGCCCCAGGTTCGGCCAGGCGGCGGAGGCGTTCCTGGCCCGGCCGTGGATCGACGCCGAGCCGCGCGCCGGCAAACAGTCCGGGGCCTATTCCCACCCGGTGACCGCTGATCGCCACCCGTACGTGTTCCTCAACTTCATGGGCGAGCGCCGCGACGTGTTGACCTTGGCCCACGAGCTGGGCCACGCCGTGCACCAGACCCTGGCCGCGCCCAGGGGCACCCTGCTGGCCGACACGCCGCTGACCCTGGCCGAAACCGCGTCGATCTTCGGCGAAGGCCTGGTGTTCGAACGCCTGCTGGCCGGGGCTTCGGCGGGCGAACGCCGCGGCCTGCTGGCCGGGCGGATCGAGGACGCCCTCAATTCGGTGGTCCGCCAGATCGCCTTCCACCGCTTCGAGACCCGATTCCACGCCGCGCGCGTAGCCGGCGAGGTCGCGCCGGCGGCCATCGGCGCCCTCTGGCTGGAGGCGATGGGCGAGAGCCTCGGCCCGGCCGTGCGCCTGAACCGCGGCTATGAGCACTACTGGGCCTATGTCAGCCACTTCGTGCACTCGCCGTTTTATGTCTATGCCTATGCCTTCGGGAACCTGCTGGTCGAAGCCTTGATGGAGGCCCGGCGGGCCGATCCGACCGGCTTCGCCCGGCTCTATGAAGACCTCCTCGCCGCCGGCGGGACGCGGACCTACGTCGAGGCCCTCAGCGCCTTCGGGCTCGATCCGCGCCAGCGGGCGTTCTTGGACGCCGGCTGCGCCCGCCTGATCCGGCTGGTCGACGAGTTCGAGGCCCTCGTCTGACCCCATGGACCGCGACCCCGAGCGCGACCGCCTTTCGGGCCGCGTGGCCCGCTTCGCCAGGGTCGGGGTAGGCCTTTCCGGCGCCGCCGCCAGCTTTGGGGCCAACGCCCTGTTCTCCCGCGATGACGCCGAGGCCCGCAACGCCCGGGCGCTGAAGGAGGCGCTCGGCCGCCTCAAAGGGCCGCTGATGAAAGTGGCGCAGATGTTCGCCACCGTCCCCGATCTGCTGCCGCCGCAGTTCGCCGCCGAACTCATGGAGTTGCAGGCCAACGCCCCGGCCATGGGTCCGGCCTTCGTGCGCCGGCGCATGGCCGCCGAACTGGGCCCGGCCTGGCGCGAGCGCTTCGCCGATTTCGACCTCACCCCGGCTGCGGCCGCCTCGCTGGGCCAGGTGCATCGCGCCCGGGCGCTGGGCGGCGTCGACCTGGCCGTCAAGCTGCAGTACCCGGAGATGCAGAGCGCCATCGAGAGCGATCTTGGCCAGCTCCGGACCCTGATGGCCATCGCCCGGCAGATGTCGGCCGCCATCGACACCCGCGAGGTGGTCACCGAGATCGGCGCCCGCCTGCGCGAAGAGCTCGACTATGTGCACGAGGCGGCGGCCATGGCCCTCTACCGGGCCTATTTCGCCGCGCGCGACGACATCGCCGTGCCCGCGCCCTATCCGGAGCTGTCCACCGGCCGCCTGCTGACCATGGACTGGCTGGAGGGCCAGGGTCTGGCCAGTTTCAGGGACGCTGACCTTGAGACCCGCAATCGCGTGGCGCGGCTGCTGTTCGAGGCCTGGTGGACGCCGCTGACCCACATCGGCGTCATCCATGGCGACCCGCACCTCGGCAACTACAGTTTCACGGCCGGGGCCGGGCGGTTGAACCTGCTGGATTTCGGCTGCATCCGGGTCTTTCCGCCGGCCTTTGTCGGCGGAGTCGTCACCCTGTTCCGCGCCCTGTGCGCCAATGATCGCGCCGGCGAGGCCGCCGCTTATCGCGCCTGGGGTTTCAAGGACCTCAGCGACGATCTCATGGACGTGCTCGGCATTTGGGCGCGCTTCATCTATGCCCCGCTGCTGGACGACCGCGTGCGCACCGTCGCCGACGGGATCAGTCCTGGCGCGTACGGGCGCCGCGAGGCGTTCCAGGTCAAGCGCGCCCTGGACGAGAAGGGCCCGGTGACCATTCCGCGCGAGTTCGTGTTCATGGATCGCGCCGCCATTGGCCTGGGCGCCGCCTTCCTGCACCTGGGAGCCGAGCTCAACTGGCGGCGCCTGTTCGAGGCCTCGCTGGAGGGCTTTTCAGAGACCGGTCTCGCCGAGCGCCAGGCCGCGGCCCTGGCGGCGGCAGGATTAACCTAATCCCGGACGGGGCGCGCTCGCCCCCTCCACCCCTTCACCATCTCCCCCTCCCCCAGCCATCGGGAGGAGAGCGCCGGCGTTCTCTCCCCCCTCAGGGGGGAGTACGGCCGATAGGCCGGGTGGGGGGCTGTGTCGTGTTGCATGAACTAATATTCATGAATTGCTACCTAGCGCCGCCCGCTACCTTGCGATACACAGATGCTGTCAAAGGAGCAGTGTCCCGTGGTCGAAGCCGTGCAGGTGCAGCTGAAGAAGGGGGTGCTCGAGTTGTGCGTGCTCGCCCTGCTCTCCGGCGGCGACGCCTACGGCTATGAGATCGCCAGCCGCCTCGCCAAGGGCATCGAGATGGGCGAGGGCACCGTCTATCCGCTGATGCGGCGCATGCAGGCCGACGGGCTGGTCGAGACCTATCTGCAGGAGAGCTCCGCCGGGCCGCCGCGCAAATATTACAAGCTCACCGCCGCCGGCCGCGACAGCTTCGTCGCCCAGAAAGCCGAGTGGTCGGCCTTCTCCAAAGCCGTGAACGACATCCTTGGAGCGGCGCAATGACTCGCCAGATGTTTATGAACCGGCTGCGCAACGGCCTGGCCGGTCTGCCGCCCAAGACGATCGACGAGATCGCGGCCGACTACGAGAGCCATTTCGCCGACGGCGCCGCGGCCGGGCGCAGCGAGGCCGAGGTGGCCGAGGCGTTGGGCGATCCGGACCGGCTGGCGCGCGAACTGCGGGCCGAGGCTGGGCTGAAGCGCTGGGAGACCGAGCGCAACCCGTCGGCCGCCGCCAGCGCCGTGTTCGCGGTCCTGGGCCTTGGGGCCATCGACGTCCTGGTGCTGCTGCCGATCCTGCTGCCGATCGCCGGCGTGCTGCTGGCCTGCTTCATGATCGCAGCGGCCCTCATCACCGCCGGGGCCATGTGCATGGTCGCCGGGCCGTTCTGGGTGCTGGGCGCGCCGGTGGCCGCCGTGATTCTGACCGGCCTCGGGCTCATGGCTTTCGCGGTGTTCCTGGGCTCGGTCACCGCCATCGTCACCATCGGCTTCATGAACTTCCTGGTCTGGTACGGCCGCCTGCACATGCGCCTGCTGAAGCCGGCGCTCGAATCGTAAGGGGATGTCCGCATGATCCGCACGCTCGTCATACTCGCCGCCGTCAGTTTCGTGCTGGCGATCGTCTGTTTCGCGGCCGCTTTCGCCATCGTCGGCGGCCCGTTCTACATCGACGACGAGGGGCAGTTTCACCGCACCGGCTGGGCCGAGGTCAGCGTCGTGCGCCACCAGGTGCTTTCCGCGCCGGCGCATCCGTCGTAATCGCCTGCGGACCGCGGGCGGGGCGATGAAGCATGGGGCGGGTGTTGAATTTCCTCAGATGCCTGGCGCCCGTTCGTCTGGTGATCATGATCGCGCTCCAGTTCGGAGCCCTGATCGGGTCGGCGATCGTCCATAATCTGATTAGCGGACGGCGCGTCCCCGGCGCTCAGGACGCAGCGGTCTCGCTCGTCCTGTGCGCGGCCATGATCGGTGTCTACGTACTGTTGGTGCGGCTGTTCGAGCGCCGCTGGCCGGCCGAACTGACCCCGAGGCCATCCTGGGCGTTGCTTGGCCTTGCGCTCGGGTGCGGGCTGTTCTGCATAGTCTATGGGCTGCTTTCAGTGGTGGGGGCGGCCGCCTGGATCGGGTTCCAGGGATTTGCCGGAGTGGGCCCAGCCCTGCTCTTGGCGGCGCTGGCGGCCGTCGGCGAGGAGTTGCTGTTCCGGGGCGTGTTGTTTCGCGTGCTGGAGGCGAGCCTCGGCACGTCTTTGGCTATCGCCGCCTCGGCGATCGTCTTTGGCCTCCTCCACGCCGTAAATCCAGGCGCGACCATCATCAGCACCGTGGCCATCGCTCTGGAAGCCGGTGTGATGCTGGCCGCCGCCTACGCCTGGAGCCGCACTCTGTGGCTGCCTATTGCGCTCCATCTGGCGTGGAATTTCACCGAGGGCGGGGTGTTTGGCGCGGCGGTCTCCGGCGGCCACGGCCACGGCAGCCTGTTCGCGATCAAGCTTTCCGCTTCCAGGAGCGTCCTTGTCACCGGCGGGGCGTTCGGACCGGAGGCCTCCCTGATCGCGGTCGCCGTCTGCATGGCCCTTGGCGCGATCTTCATCCTCGCCGCCGTGCGGGCGGGCCGCTGGCGGCCGGCGGCGTTCCGCATGATCCTGGACTGACTCGCCCGAGCATTGCCGGCTTGCCATTTTTCAAACGCTTGTTAGTCAGGTTGTGGCGCAAGGCGCCGGGACGAGAACAAGCACATGGCCGACGACCAGACACGGGACGCGGACGCCCTTCGGCGTGTTGACGAGGACGAACCGGTTCGCCTCGAACCCGATCTGGCGCCGGAGATCGCCTCGCCCCTGGCCCCATTCAAGGGCGCGCTTCCGCCGGCGCCAGCCTGGTTCACGGACGCCTTGGCGCGCGCGCCCGAGCGTTCGTTCGTTCCCGTCGCCGGGGCCGAGATCGAGCTGCTGACCTGGGGCGAGCGCGGCAAGCCCGGTCTGATTTTCGTGCACGGCAACAGCGCCCATGCCGATTGGTGGAGTTTCCTCGCTCCGTTCTTCGCCGACGACTTCCGGGTCGCGGCCCTGTCGCTGTCGGGCATGGGGGCCTCGGATTGGCGCGAGCGCTACAGTTTCGACCTGTTCGCCGAGGAGATCTTCGCCTGCGCCAAGGCCGCCGGCCTCTACGAGGCGGCGGTCAAGCCGGTTTACATCGGCCACTCCTTCGGCGGCGCCCAGGTGCTGCATTCCGCCGCCCGCCACGGCGAGCGCATGCGCGCCTGCATCCTGGTCGACACCGGTTTCGGCGGGCCCCCGACCCCGGAAGAGTTCGAAAAGATGCGCGCCGAGGCTGTGGCCCGTGGCGAGAACGTCAGCGCCTGGGGTCCGCGCCTGTCGCAGCGCACCGGCCGCAACCGCATCTACCCCACTCTGGAGGCGGCCCTCACCCGCTTCCGGTTCATGCCGCCACAGGTCCCGGGCAATCTCTACATCGCCGATTTCATCGCCCGCCATTCGCTCAAGCGTGTGGCCGTTGGCGAGGGTGAGGGCGATGGCGAGGGCTGGACCTGGCGCTTCGACCCCGGCCTGTGGACCAAGCTCGACCGCAGCGGCATGGGCGCCATCGATCTTGCCGCCGTGGCCACGCCCTTGGTCCACATCTATGGCGAGCGCTCCCAGATCATCCGCCGGCACGGCTTCCAAGGGCAGGCCGGCCGCAGCTTGCTGGCCGACGTGCCGACGATCATCATCCCCGACAGCGAGCACCACATCATGGTCGACCAGCCGCTGGCCCTGGTCGCGGCCCTGCGCAGCTTGCTGGCCGTCTGGGTTCCTTGAGCGCGCCTTGACAGGCGGGCCGCCGACATAGCCTCCTCCCGTCCGGTCAGACGCGGGCGGAAGTTAGATGGCGCAGTCACCCGCGAGGATCCCGGCCGCCCATGTCGCCGCGGTGACCATCGGCAACGCCCTGGAATTCTATGACTTCCTGACCTTCAGCCTGTTCGCGGTATACATCGCCGAGGCCTTCTTTCCCGGCAAGGACCCGGTGGCCAAGCTCTACGCCTCTCTGGCCACTTTCTGGGCCGGGTTCCTGACTCGCCCGATCGGGGCCATGGTGCTGGGGCCTCTGGGCGACCGGATCGGCCGCAAGCCGGCGATGCTGATTTCGTTCGTGCTCATCGGGGCCGGCATGCTGGGTCTGGCGGTGACCCCGACCTACGCCCAGATCGGCATGGCCGCGCCGGTGTTGGCGGTGTTCTTCCGCCTCGTCCAGGGGTTCGCGCTTGGCGGCAATGTCGGGCCGACCACGGCCTATATGCTCGAGGCGGCGCCGCCCGAACGCCGGGGGTTCTACGCCGCCTTCCAATATTCCTCGCAGGGCGTGGCCGTGCTCGGTTCGGCCCTCGCCGGCTGGGCCCTGGCCCGGTTGCTCAGCCCGCACGACCTGGCCGCCTGGGGCTGGCGGATCGCCTTCTTCATCGGCGTGGTCATCGTCCCGTTCGGTCTGTGGCTGCGAACCAGTCTGCCAGAGACCCTGCACGCGGCGGCCGGCGCGCCCGAGGCGCCCGACGCCCCCTCCAAACCCCGGCGCGGCCCTTCGATCAGGCCCTATGCGCGGGTGATCGCCTGCGGTTTCGTGTTGCTGGTCAGCGGCACCATCGCCACCTACGTCACCATCTATATGACCACCTACGCCCTCGACACCTTGCACCTGGGGGCCAGCGTCGCCTTTGGGGTCGGCATCATCTCGGCCCTGGCGATAATCATTTTCAGCACGGTCTCGGGACGCCTGTCCGATCGCTGGGGCCGCAAGCCGCTGATGCTGTGGCCGACCTTGGCCGCCCTGGCCATCTCCTGGCCGTCCTTCTGGCTGATCAATCACTTCCCCGGCCCGTTGACCCTGTTCGTTTGCGTGGGGGCGATCTCGTGCCTGACCTCGATCAATTCGGCCCCGGTGATCGTGACCCTGACCGAGACCCTGCCGGCCCCGATCCGCTCGGGCGGGGTGGCCATCGTCTATGCCTTCGCCATCTCCATCTTCGGCGGGGCGACCCAGTTCGTGCTGGCCAAGGCGATCCACGCTGTCGGCGACCCGCTGGCCCCCGGCTGGTTCCTGTCCGGGGCGCTGGCCCTCGCCCTGCCGGCGATCTTGCTCATCCGCGAGAGCGCCCCGGCCAAAGCTGCCGGTGGTCTCTCAGGTCCCTAAGATCAATCCCGGCCCATCGAGACGATCGGCGCGAAGCAGCCGAGGATCAGGCGCCTGGCGTCGAACGGCGGCTCTCCGGCCGTGTCCATGCGCGGGTCCTGATGCATCCTTTCTTCGGCGGCCTGGAAGCTCGCCTTGTCGGACCAGACTTGCCACGAGAACACGATCTTCTCGCCCGCTTTCGCGGCGACCGCACGACGGAAGTCAGTCTGTTTGCCGTCGGGAACGAAATCCTCCCAGCTCTCGACGATCTCCAGGCATCCGTATTCCTTGAAGAAATGCGCGCCGCTCTCGGCCCATTGGCGATAGGCCTCCAGCTTGTCCTCCGGCACGGGGATGACGAGACCGGCGATGTACATGGGTCCTGGCTCCTTGCGATGGCTCGGGGCAACCATAGCAAAGAGCCGCCGGCGGCGTCCTAGGCGCCGCGGAGGGTCACCGGCCGGCGAGTTCGGCGGCTTTCGGGTCGACGCCTTTCACCACGTGCGGCGTGACGATGATGTACAACTCGGTCTTGGCCTTGGTCGTGTTCTCGAGTCTGAACAGCGAGCCGACCACGGGAATATCGCCGGCAAGCGGCACCTTGCTGCGGGTGGTCAGGTCGCTGTCCTGGGTCAGACCGCCGATGATGAAGGATTCGCCGTCCCTGACCGTGGCCGAGGTGGTCGCTTCGCGCTGGCTGATCGTCGGGTAGCCTTGCGAGCGGCCGGTCACGGTCGAGACCTCGGCGAAGATGTGCGAGGTGACGATCCCGTTGGCCCCGACCCGAGGCGCGATCTGCAGGGTCACGCCGACATTGACGTATTGCACCTGTTGCGACACCGCATTCACCCCGGAAAGCGCGATCGACGTCAGGATCGGCAAGGCGTCGCCGGTGACGATCTTGGCCGTCGATCCGCTCTGGGCGGCGATCCGCGGCTTGGAAATGATCCTCCCCTGACCCTTCTGGATCTGGGCATAGACGGCGGCCTGCAGGTTGACGCTCACGCCGCCGCCGCGGGCGGTGTCGGCGACCGATGGAAAGCCGCCGTGCGCGTAGGCGTAGGACACCGTGGCGACCTGCGAATTGCCGTTGGTGAAGTCGAGGCCGACGTTGCGCGCCCCGCTCTCGGTCAATTCGACGAACACCGTCTCGAGCACGACGCTGGTGACCGGGACGTCGAGCTTGGCGATCTCCTCCTTCAGTTGCGCGACCCGCTCGGGCGGCCCGCGGAGAATGATGGCGTTAAGCCGCCGGTCGATGCCGACAATGTCGTCGACAGATTGGCCCAGGGGGTCCGGGGCCCCCGCCCCGGTGAAACCA
>DASXMK010000259.1:0-1622 GCA_036495705.1 Caulobacteraceae bacterium
CAAAACGCCCAGCTGCGAAACTGTGTCGTCGGTGGCCGCGCCCGCCGGCAGCATGACCCATGCGGCGCGGGGCTTGGTCAGCTTGCCAACCAAGTCCTCCAGGCCGGACGCCGCGGTCGCGCCTTCGGCCGCCAGAGCGTCAACGGGTCCGCGCGTGCGGTTGCAGACCACACAGCTGTGGCAATCCCTCATGAGCCGGCGGGCGATCTTGGCGCACATCCGGCCCAGACCGATCACGCCCAATTGCATGCGGGGGCTCCTTGAATTGGCTTCACGGAATAGCGTGCTTGATCGCCGCCCCTAGCCGCTTCAGACCGGCCTCGACATCCTGGCCGAGATCGACCCGCAGGACCCGCCGGCCGCGCTCGCCCAACACCGCCATGTCGCCTAGCGCCTGGGCGGCCTCGACCTGGCCGAAGCTGATTTTGCGCCCGGGGACCGGCAGGTCATGGGCAGGCTTGGCGGTGATCTCCAGGAACACGCCGCTGTTGGGTCCGCCTTTGTAGGCCTGGCCGGTGGAGTGCAGGAACCGTGGGCCGAAACCCAGCACGGTGGCGGTCTTCAAACGGTCGCGCAGATGAGCGCGGATCGCCTGCAGGGCCGAAGTGTGGCCGGCGTCGCGGTCCATCCACGCCAGCAGGCCGGCGTAGTCGCCAGGCTGGGCGCGGTCGAAATGGGCGGCGAGGAAACCCTCGAGGCTGGGCCGCTCAACTTTGCCGCTCAAGGCTTTGGTATTGGCCCCGTCGGCGTAGACGGCGATTCCGTCGATGGCGTAGAGCGGTTGCGGGCCCGCTGGCGCGCCACCGTTCTCATAGGCGTCGGTCAGTTCGCGGGCCTTGACCTTGCTGGCCTCGACATCGGGCTGGTCAAAGGGATCGATGCCCAGCACCGCCCCGGCCACGGCCACGGCGATCTCCCAGCGCACGAATTCCTGGGCCAGGGTGTCGCGGCTGGCCAGGGTAATGTGGACCAGCGGATGACCGGCCGCCTCCAGCGCCCGGGCCAGGGACTCGCTCTGAGGATCGTCCCGGCCGCGCAGGTGCAGGAACACGAACACCCGATCGCGGCCATAGGCGCCGGCCTCGCCAAGCGGCTCAGCGTCCACAGGGATCAGGCCCTTGCCAAGCTTGCCGGTGGATTCGGCCAGCAATTGCTCCAGCCAGGCGCCCAGCGGGGCGATCTCATAGGCGCTGACGAAGGTCACCTTATCGCGGCCGGCCAGGGCCGCAGACCCCAACGCCACCCCGAGCTCAAAGCCGGGATTGGCGGCCGGCGGGGCGCTGGCTGCGCACGAGCGGGCCATGGTCGCCGCCGTCTCCACCAGGCGGTGCAGGTCAAGGCCCAGAACCGCCGCCGCGACCATGCCGAAATTGGACATCACCGAATAGCGCCCGCCGATGGCCGGATCGCCCGGCAGCACCTGGGCGAAGCCTTCGGCCTGGGCTGTGCGCTCCAGAGCCGAGCCGGGATCGGTCACGGCCACGAACCGCTGGCCGGCGGCGCCCGGCCCCAGCGCCGCTTCGGCGCTCTGGCGGAAATGGCGGTGCAGCAGATCGGGCTCCAGGGTCGAGCCGGACTTGCTGGAGACGATAAACAGGGTGTTGGCCGGATCGATCTGGCCT
>DASXMK010000260.1:0-2466 GCA_036495705.1 Caulobacteraceae bacterium
GTCATGTCGTCGAGCGCCTGGCCGCCTCGAGCCGGCCGTGCCTCATGCCCGGAACCGGCGTGCGCATCGCCGGCTGCGCCGAACGCTTCCTGGCCCTTGCCGACCGGCTCAGCGTCCCGGTGGCCACGGCCTTCAACGCCCACGATCTGATCGCCAATGATCACCCACTATATGTTGGCCGCCCGGGCACGGTTGGCGATCGGTCGGGCAATTTCGCGGTTCAGAACGCCGATTTCCTGCTGGTCCTGGGGTGCCGCCTGAATATCCGCCAGATCAGCTACAATTGGGGCTCGTTCGCGCGCGCCGCGTTCCAGGTCATGGTCGACGCCGACCCGGCCGAAATCGCCAAACCCACCTTGGCCATTGACCTGCCTGTCGCCGCTGATCTCGGCGACTTCTTCGACGCGCTCGAGGAGGCGCTGATCGACTATTCATCGCCGCTGGCTCACGCCGACTATCTGGCTTGGTGCCACGAGCGCCAGAAACGCTATCCAGTGGTCCTGCCCGAGTACTGGAGCGTTCCGTCGCCGGTAAACCCCTATTGTTTTGCCGCGACCCTGTTCGATCATCTGGACGCGGACGATGTCGTGGTGACCGGCGACGGGACCGCCTGTGTGGTGACCTTTCAGGCGGCCGACATCAAGCAAGGCCAGCGCCTGTTCTCGAACTCCGGTTCGGCCTCGATGGGCTATGACGTGCCCGCCGCCATCGGCGCCTGGTGGGCTCGGCCGGACGCCCGGCGCGTCATCTGCATCGCCGGCGACGGCAGCCTGATGATGAATCTGCAAGAGCTGCAGTCGATCGTCGGCCAGAACCTGCCGGTTAAGCTGTTCGTGCTCAACAACGACGGCTATCACTCCATCCGCCAGACCCAGCAGAACTACTTCCCCGACAACGAGGTTGGCTGCGGGCCTGAAAGCGGGGTGACTTTCCCCGATTTTCAGAAACTCGGCGCGGCGCTGGGATTTACGGTCAGCCGCATCGCCGCCCACGCCGGCATGGACGAGGCCATCGCGGCGGCCTTGGCGACGCCCGGCCCGACGCTCACCGAGGTCATGCTCGACAAGGCCCAGGCGTTCTCGCCGAAATTGAGTTCCCGCCGCCTGGAGGATGGTCGCATGGTCACCTCCGCTCTGGAAGACCTCGCCCCATTCCTGTCGCGCGAGGAGATGGCCCAGAACATGCTCATCCCGCCGGCCGAGGGCTGAGCCCCTTCAGCGCTTAAGCGGCCGGGCTCTCCACCGTCGCCGCCATCTGTGCCGGGTCGTAGAAGAACTGCTCCTCCACGATCTCATTGTTGCGCCAGGTCTGCAGGGCCAGCTCGCTCAGGCGCCGCACGGCCCCGTCGCGGCTGGTGAACTCAAATGTCCAGCCGATGACCACGCGTTCGCCATCCACGATCACCGGCTCGGCGGCCAGCGTGGTGATGCTGTCCATGGAGGCGAGGGTGGCCTTTTCGTGGGCGATCAGGGTGTCGCGGCCGTGGCGGGGCGCCGCCAGGTTCTCGCGCATGCTCGCCTCCGCGGCATAGAAATCGGCGATGGCCTCGACATAGCGCCCCTGGCGCACTTCGGCGACAAAGGCGTTCACGCGTTCACGGCTGGGCATGGCTTGCGCTCTCCACGGGCGGAGAGGTCTAGAGCGATCTCTCTAGTGACGCAAGTCCGGAATAGATCAAACGATCTAGAGATCTCGCGCCGGAGCGACGCGAGGTCTGATTCGGGCTCGACGGAGCCGATTCCGGCTCAAACCACCTTGCTCTTAGGGAGCTCCGGCGGACATCAGCAGCGAGACCCCCACGGTCGACATCACCGAGTCGGGATCCGGCGCGCCGGTCACCGAAGTGGCCAGGAACAGGAACGCGACCAGAAGCAAAGCCCCCGGCAGGGCCAAAGCCCCAATGCGCCTTTGAGTAAATGCTGGTTGCACGACAAGCCCCTTCCACAAACCGAGGGGACTCACGCGGATTAACACGAGACGCCAAGACGAAACTCGCCACGCCACTGCTACCCCGCGGGACGACGGCAGCCCACCGCCAAGTCCCCACTACCCTGAACAAGAATCAGGCAAACACAATCACAGCCGATGACAAGTGTCTATGGTCAAGCTGCGACAATACAACGCGGGTCGCGCCGGCCGTCAAAATTCCGTGCAAGCGTCTAGATGGATCGATCTATTGAAGCTAGCCAAGCTGGCCAAATCACCTTATCGCCCCGGTCCATGACCCCTCCGCGCGACACTCGGACCCGTCTGATACGCGCCGCCGAACAGCTGTTGCGCATCCAGGGTTATGCCGGAACCGGCCTGAAACAGCTCACGACCACGGCCGAGGCCCCGTGGGGGTCGCTGTATCACTTTTTCCCGGGCGGCAAGGCCGAGCTGGCGGTGGCCGCGGCGGCCTACGCCGGCGAGTTCTATGCCGAAGGCTGGCGCCGCGCCTTCGCCGCCTGCGAGGATCCGGCCGAG
>DASXMK010000261.1:0-1783 GCA_036495705.1 Caulobacteraceae bacterium
CGCTTCTGGCGCCCGGCCAACGGTCTTCAGCGCATGCCCCAGCCACAAATGCAGGTCCGACGAGTCGGGAGAATCGGCCAAGATGCCCCGATAGAGGCCGATCGCCGCTTCGTGATCGCCCAGGCCAACCACCGCGCTGGCCTCCAGCGTTCGGAAATCGAGGTTGCCAGGCTCGAGCGACAGAAGCCGCCGCGCCTGCTCCAACGCCTGGGCGTGCCTGTGCCGCTGAACCAGAACCTGGCCGTATTCGTACCGTGCGACCCGATGGTCCGGCGCCAGTTCCAGCAGGGCTTCGTACAGCGCATCGGCGTCGTTCAGCGCCTCATGCGCCACGGCGATTTTGGCCAGAATTCGCATGGCTTCCGGGTGGTCGCCGTGAGCGAGGAGAAAGGGTCTGATGATCCGTTCGGCGGCCGCCAGATCGCCGTCGAAAAACAGCGATGTCGCTGTCACCACCTCGGCGGGCTGGGCGCTCAGCGCCGCGGATTGGGCGGCGACGCGGGTCGCGTTGTCCGTATCACCGGTGAGGCGGTAGACCCCCTCCAGCATCCGCCAGCCCATCGGCAAGGCCGGATTTAGGGTGACGGCCCGCAGGAGCGTCGCGATCGCGCCCGGCGCGTCCTTCATGGCGACATGGCATAGGCCCCGCTGCAGATGAGCCTGGCTGAATTTGGGGTGCAGGCCTTCGAGGCGATCGAGCGCCGCCAGCGACTCGGGAAGGCGGCCAAGGTGGCGCAGGCTGACGGCGCCGATCAGCAGCAGATCGCGGTTCTGAGGATATTCCGCCAGCAACGCCTGCGCGCCCTGCAGAGCCTGTTCGTGATCGCCGGCCTTCTGCAACCCTCGAAGTCGGCCAACCTCCCGCTCCACACGGCCAGGGGGGGCGATGTCGGCGACGGCAGAGTCCATAGGGTCCTGGAATTGCGCTCGGGCGGGCGACGCCCGCCCAAGACTATAGTGCGGAAGACCTTCGCGGCTAGAAGTTGGCGCCGACCTTCAGGCCGACAACCAGTGGGCGCAGGGGCACCTCGGACCTGATGAACTGCCCTGACGAGGTGAACGTGCTGGCGTGCGAGTTGGCGAGGTTCGTGCCAAACAGTTCCACGCGCCAGTGGTCCGCGGTCAGGCCGATCGAGGCGTCGATCGTGCCATATGCCGGCTGGTAGTAGCGCAGGTTGGTCGTCGTCGGGGTCGGAAGCGGCGTAAGCGCGCCTAGCTCATAGCTGGCCGGCTGGTTCCACATGCCGCTCACATAGTTGCCGCCGACCTGGACGAAGGCCTTGTAGTCCCCGATTTGCCAATCGTAGCGGGCCCGGATGTTGCCCTGGAACGCGGGCGAGAAGGCGGGAACGGAGCCGAGTTCGCCGAACGGGTTCGGGAACGGCGTGTTTTCACCCGCCACGCCGCTGCCGGAGGGCTGATACGTCATGATGCACGCGCCGTAGTAGGCCGTGCCCGGAATGTTGCCCTTCAGGCACGGGGCCGCGGACTCGGTGGCGTGGTTGTAGGATCCCGAGGCGAAGAGAGTCAGCTCTGGCGTCACCCGTCCGACGATCTGGAACTCGGCGCCCTTGACGTTGTAGCTCGGCCCGTTGAGGCCGAAGGTCGTGTTGATCTTCGCTGGCGGGTCGAACAGGAAGAACTGAACGTTGTCCCAGTCCATCCAGTAGGCGGACAAGTTCACCTGCAGGCGGTGGTCGAATAGCTGGGTCTTCAGGCCGATCTCGTAATTGGTCAGGGAGTCCGGCGCGTAGCTGCCGGGCTCGAGGAAAATCTTCGCACC